>JANQMQ010000541.1 GCA_028279995.1 Candidatus Phaeomarinibacter sp.
TCATGAAGACGCCAAAGCCGATGAGGCCAGCCGCGACAACACGCACCCGCCCTATTCTGTCCGACAGGCGGCCCCAGATCGGCGACGTGATGGCGAAAGTTCCGGCGGCGGCGGCGAACATCAGCCCTACCAGCACTTCTGTGAACCCAAGCTCCCGCGCAATGGGTGGCAGGACGGCAAACAGCATGGAGCGGGAAACGCCGACGGTCACCAACGCCAGAAACAGGATCGCCAACGGACTGCGCCAGAAGGCAGCACTGAGTATCTGCGGCGCGCCGGTACTCGCGGCGCTGTCTGCGCGCGGGTCACTCAAGAGACGTCATCACTCTCACGGATTGGGTCGGTGCCGCGACCTGGCCGCTCCTTGTAGGGACCCCGCTCGCGCGGCGGTCGCACCAAGGCCGACACGATACCGCGCAGGGTGCGCACTTCCTGCAATGTGAGATTGGCGCGCTGAAACAGATTGCGAATGTTGCGCACCATGGCCGGACGCTTTTCCGGCGGATAGAGGAAGTTGTGCGTATCCAGCTCACGCTCCAGCTGCTCGTAGAAGCCGACAAGCTCGCCCGTGGGCGCCATCTCCTGACCTTCAGTCGCATCATTGCGCGGCTCCGCATTCTGCGTCTGCCGGAAATACTCATAGCCGAGCAACAACACGGCCTGCGCGAGGTTAATGGAGGCAAAGGACGGATTGACCGGCACGGTGAGAATGGAATGCGCCAGAGTCACGTCATCATTGTTGAGGCCCGACCGCTCACCGCCGAAGAGCACGCCGACACGCGCGCCCGTCTCCTCCAGGCCGCGTGCTTCCGCCATGGCCGTCTGCGGCGTCACTGTGGGTTTGATGAGATCGCGCCGCCGCGCTGTCGTTGCATAGACGCGATCAAGATCGGCGATCGCATCCTCGGTACGGTCAAACAGGCGTACAGTTTCAATCTGGTCAAATGCGCCCGACGCCGCCTTCACCGCATACGCGTTCGGCCAGCCATCGCGGGGGCGCACCAGCCGCAGATCCGTGAGGCCGAAATTCAGCATCGCTCGCGCCGCCGTCCCGACATTTTCGCCTAGTTGCGGTGCAACAAGAATCACCGCGGGGCCTGAATGTGCCTCCGCGACAGTTTGTTGCTTCGTCCGGTCCGTTCCAGCCATGAAATACCGCTATTTCCCTGCGTTACGCAGCCGCCGCTGCTTTAATCGTTAAGGTGGGGGTGCTATACGAATTTACCAGCCGACGCCAACCTTGCGCCGTCGGCACACCAATTGGCGCGGCCCCCCGCTTCCGGCCAGTCGCCTTCTTCTTCCAGCGCAGCGTCACATCTGCGCGATGTTTATATGGTTCCTTGTCTCCCAAGAACCATATGGGCACAAACAGACCGGGTCAGAGGATTACATGTCGAAAATCAAGGTGGATAACCCCGTTGTAGAACTCGATGGGGACGAGATGACCCGGATCATCTGGCAACTCATCAAGGACAAGCTGGTTCATCCCTATCTCGACATCGACCTCGAATACTACGACCTCGGCATGGAGTACCGCGACAAGACCGACGACCAGGTCACCATCGACGCAGCGGAAGCCATCAAGAAGCACGGCGTTGGCGTCAAATGCGCCACCATCACGCCGGACGAAGCCCGCGTTGAAGAATTCGGCCTCAAGAAGATGTGGCGGTCGCCCAACGGTACGATCCGAAACATCCTTGGTGGCACGGTGTTCCGTGAACCAATCATCTGCAAGAACGTGCCGCGCCTCGTGCCGGGCTGGACCGACCCGATTGTCATCGGCCGTCACGCCTTTGGTGACCAGTACCGCGCCACAGATTTCCTCGTGCCGGGAGCCGGCAAGCTGACCATGAAGTGGGAAGCGGAAGACGGATCAGACGCCAAGGAGTTTGAAATCTTCAATTTCGAGGGCCCCGGCATCGCCATGGGCATGTACAACCTCGATGCGTCCATCATCGACTTCGCCCGCGCCTGCATGAACTACGGCATCCAGCGCAAATGGCCCGTCTATCTTTCGACCAAGAACACCATCATGAAGGCCTATGACGGGCGCTTCAAAGACCTGTTCCAGAAGGTTTACGAAGAAGAGTTCAAGGCCGAATACGACAAGCTGGGCATCACCTATGAGCACCGTCTGATCGACGACATGGTGGCCTCATCCATGAAGTGGTCCGGCAAGTTCATCTGGGCCTGCAAGAACTACGACGGCGACGTGCAGTCGGACTCCGTGGCTCAGGGCTTTGGTTCTCTCGGCCTGATGACCTCCGTGCTGCTGACGCCGGACGGGAAGATCTGTGAATCAGAAGCAGCCCACGGCACCGTCACCCGCCACTACCGCCTGTGGCAGGAAGGCAAGGAAACGTCGACCAATTCTATCGCATCCATCTTTGCCTGGACCCGCGGCCTTTCCTTCCGCGCCGAGATGGACAAGAACGACAAGCTGGCAACCTTTGCCAAGACGCTCGAAAAAACCTGCGTCTCCACAGTTGAAGGCGGCTCCATGACCAAGGATCTGGCACTGCTGGTGGGCGCCGAGCAGAAATGGCTCTCGACCGAGGCCTTCCTCGACAAGGTGTCCGACAATCTTGAGAAGGCGATGTCGAAGGCCTAGCCGTCGTCCTTCTGGGCGGCAGCCAGTTCTTCTGTTTCCGTGAAGGCGTCGTCCTCATTCGCGCGCCTGTGTGCAACGAGTTGAACGGCTTTTCTGATTTCAGGATGACGGCGCGACAAGACCGCAAAATCATCTGCACTCAGCTTGAGCAGATTGCAGTCAGACGCCGCCACGAGTTCATGGCGGCGACGGGTGTTCTGCAGTAGTGCCAGTTCACCGAAGAAATCGCCTTCTGTCAGAAAAACCGGATCACCATCACGAACGACCTCCACTTCGCCGCCGACAATAAAGTACATGGCATCCGCCGGATCGCCGGCATGGGCAATGTGCGTGCCCCGCGCCACCGACATGGCCTCAAGCCGCCCCATAACCGCAAAAATCTGATCCGGTTCCAGGGCCGAGAACAATGGGACCCGGGCCACCATGCCCCAGGTCACGGCAAATTCCCGGCGATGAATTTCCTGACTGAACCCGGTTGCAATAATGCCGATGGGCAGCGCGAACATGCCAAGCCCGAGCAGCATGACCAGCCCGCCGATCATCCGGCCCGCCGCGGTAATCGGCACAACATCGCCATAGCCGACAGTCGTCAGCGTGGCGATGGACCACCACATGGCAGCCGGCACACTCCCAAACGCTTCCGGCTGGGCTTCGCGCTCAATGAAGTAGAGCAGCGTCGAAGACACAAGCAGCGCCCCGCTCATGACAATGAGAGCTGCAGCAAGCGCGCGGCGCTCTAGCCACAGAACGCGGCTGAGTGACATGAGTGCAGGCGAATACCTCGCAAGCTTGAAGAAACGCAGCAGCCGGAATACCCGCAGCACGCGCAGATCAATGGCGAAGAAGAAGGCGAGGTAAAACGGCGCGATCGCGAGCAGGTCTACGATCATCATCGGCGTGCGCACGAAGCGCCATCGCGCCCGCACCGGGCTCAGGCGACGGTAGGGGCCATGTTCCGTACACACCCAGATGCGGACCAGATACTCGACCGTGAAGACAGCCACCGAAACGATGTTGAAGAGTTCCAGATGGCCGCCATAGACCGCCTCGATCGCCGGCACGGTCTCAAGAGAGAACGCGACAACATTGGCGATGATCAGGGACGTGATCGAGAGGTCGAAAATCAGGCTGGCGCGATCGCTCGTCTTGCCTGCTTCAAGGATGTGGTAGAGCCGGGCTCTCAGGCTCCGCTGTTGCGGTGAGGGGTCAGGTTCTGTTCCGGCTCGCGGCAAAGGAGCACCTCAGGCCACGCTGGCTGGCTCGGCGACCAGAGACGTGATTGCCGCCAGAGCTTCATCAGCCTTGTCCGGGTCCGGACCACCGGCCTGCGCCATATCCGGACGACCACCACCGCCTTTGCCGCCAAGGGCGGCTGAACCGGCACGCACCAGATCAACAGCACTGAGCTTGCTCGTCAGATCATCGGTGACGCCAACAGCGACAGCCGCCTTCCCATCAGCTACCGCGACAACAGCAACCACGCCTGAGCCGATTTCTTTCTTGCCGTCATCAACCAGGCCGCGAAGTTCCTTGGCCGGAACACCATCCAGGCGCCGGGCCAGAACCTTGATGCCGCCGATCTCCTCAATGGCCGGTGCCGCAGCCCCGCCACCCCCGCCGGCACTGGCGAGCGCTGCCTGCTTGCGCGCTTCGGCAAGTTCACGTTCCAGCTTCTTACGTTCATCCACAAGCTGAGCCACCCGGCCGGGCAGATCATCAATACTTGTCTTCAACGCATCGGCGGCCGCGCGGGCCCTGGCTTCCTGCGCCACCATGTACTGGCGTGCCGTTTCACCAGTCAGCGCTTCAATACGGCGCACCCCTGACGAGACGGCACTCTCAGACAGGATCTTGACCAGTGCAATATCGCCGAGACGGCGCACATGTGTGCCACCGCAGAGTTCCGTCGAAAAGAACCCGGCACGGTCCTGTGGGCCTGAATGGCCCATGCTCAGCACACGAACTTCATCCCCGTATTTTTCGCCAAACAGAGCCAGCGCACCTGCTTCAATGGCTTCATCCGGCGTCATCAGACGCGTCGTGACGTCACTGTTGTCCCGGACGACTGCGTTGACGATAGCCTCCACTTCAGAGAGTTCTTCAGCCGTCACAGCGCGCGGGTGGGAAATGTCAAACCGTAGCCGGTCCTGCGCCACCAACGAGCCCTTCTGGGTGACATGATCGCCCAGCACGCGGCGCAGCGCTTCGTGCAACAGATGAGTTGCCGAGTGGTTTGCCCGCAAGCGGGTACGGCGCTCACCATCAACGCGCAGTTCGACAATGCCGTCGGTCTCAAGA
>JANQMQ010000547.1 GCA_028279995.1 Candidatus Phaeomarinibacter sp.
ATCGCATCCTGCGTGACTTCGCGTGGTGTTCCCGGAGCAAAGACGACCGAGGCATCCACGGTTTCGCCTTCAGGTGACGGGAAGAACTGGAAGCCCACACGGCCTGTCTGCATCAGGCCGATGCAGATGATGAATGATGCAACGGCCAATGCCAGCGTCGTGTAGCGCATGTCGAACGCCGTGGCGACGACGTTCTGGAAGGGGCCATCCCGGAACCGCGCGAAGTGATCATTGAACCAGGCATGGAACCGGCTCTGCTTGATGCCGCCCTCGAGGGCATGGTGCATATGTCCGGGCAACACCAGGAAGCATTCAATGAGACTTGCCACCATCACCGCCATGACCACCAGAGGCATGGCGCGGAGGATCTGGCCGATGATGTCACCGATCAGCAGGATGGGGGCAAACGCTGCTACCGTCGTAAGAATGGCGGCAAACACCGGCCCAAACATGCGTTTGCCGCCAAGATAGGCCGCGACCGCAGGCGGGTGTCCCTTCTCGCGAAGGGTTGTTGCGTGCTCTCCCACCACAATGGCGTCGTCAACGATGATGCCGATGGTCATGATCAGCGCGAACAGCGAGATCATGTTGATGGACTGACCGGTGGCCAGCATCACTGCCAGTGTGGCCATCATCGCGACGGGGATACCTGCTGATACCCAGAAGGCGACGCGCGCGTTGAGGAAGACAAACAGGATGGCAAGCACAAGAAGCAGGCCGCCCACACCGTTCTTCACCAGCAGCATGATCCGGTCAAACACCAGGTCAGCCTGCACGTTGAACATTTCCACTCTCAACGTCGGTGGCAGTGTCGATCTGAGGCCGGCGAGCGCCTGCTCCACATTGGCCTGCACGTCCAGCGTATCCGCCGTCATGGCACGCTGGATGTCCAGTTGCATGGCAAGCTGCCCGCTGCGCAAGCCGGTGGGCTGACTCTCATCGAAGCCATCTCGGATGTCGGCGATGTCCTGAAGCAGCACTTTCTCACCGCCGGCCAATGACTTGATCTCGATAGCCCCCAGGGCGGCCGGGTCGGTGGCGAGGCCGATGGAGCGCAGCTGTTTTTCCTGCGCGCCTTCAAGGGTTCCGGACGGCAGATCCTGGCTGACCTGACGAATACGGTTCGAGACATCGGCGACCGACAGATCAAGACGGCGCAGGTTCGATTCAGAGACTTCGACGATGAGCTCTGGATCACGGACACCCTTCATCACCACCCGGTCGACACCTGAGTTCAACAGAACGTCGCGGATGTCCTTGGCGTAGGCCCGCAAGGCACTCTCGGTGAAAGGACCGGAGATCGCCAGCGCGGCCACGGATTCATAAAAGATGAAGCGGCTGATGACAGCCCGTTCGCTGTCTTGCGGTAGCGTAGTGATGCTTGAGACTGCCTGCTCAATGTCGGATTGCGCCCGTTGCATGTCCGCGCCGCTGACAAATTCGACGACGACCTGTGCCACGCCCTCGCGGGCATAGCTGTCCACGCTATCCACCCCATCAAGGAAACGCACCTCCGGCTCAATGGCCTCGATGATGTTCCCTTCGACATCCTCCGCACTGGCCCCCGGCCATGCGACCACGATGGAGATCGTCGGAATTTCGGTTTGCGGGAAGAACTGTGTGTTCAGCTGCGACAGGGCATAGATACCTGCCACCACCAACATGCCCATGAGAAGATTGGCAGCGTTGCGGTGGACGACGAAGAAGCCGAGTATACCGCGCGGTCGGTCCCCGTCCGCGATGGAGCGATAGGGATCTGTGGGGGCATTCCCAGATGTGTCGTCATGGCTGGACATGACTAGCGTTCCTCTACACGAACACCGGGCCCTGCTTCCGCAAAGCGCGTCGCCAGCACTTTTTCGCCGGGTTTAAGATCACCGCTTACCAGAATGCCGTCGGTAGTCCGGGCAGCAACTTCGACGGTGCGTGCTTCAAGGCGGCCCTCAGCGATGACATAGACACGGTCGCTGTCATACAGAGCGGTCTCAGGCAGCTGCGCGACCTGCGCATAGCGGGTGTCCGGCAGTCGGACCTCCACGAAAGCTCCGGGGCGCAAGGGCGTGTCCGTGCCCTTTGTTTCCAGAAGCGCGAAAGCCTCAACACCGCCGGATGACGCAGAGATTTCAGCACCGACACGCTCGATCGTCGCGTCATACTCAATGGTGCGTCCGCCAACACGCCACAGCACTGTTGCCGGGCGCCCGGTGACATTGCCTTCGGCTTCAATGATGCGGCCATATTGCGCATCCGAGAGCGTGAAGCGGACTTCCAGCCGATCCGCATCCGTCAGGTCCGACAACTTGTCGTTAAGACTCACGCGCTTGCCGCGCTCGGCGGAGACATCACCAACGAACCCGGTGAAGGGGGCCACAACACGGGTGTTATTGAGGTCGCGTTCGGCACGGCGCAGACCGACTTCAAGACGCGAGATGGTGGCTTCCTGCTGTTCCACACGGGAATTCTCTACCGCAACATTACTGACGCGCTGGTCCACTGCCGCTTCCTGCTGGCGAACGGCAAGACGGCGGTCGTCGACGGTCTTCTGTGAAATGTTGCCGCCCTTGGCGAGGCGGATGGCCCGGTTCAAATCGCGCTGACGAATGGTGAGCTGCTGACGCGCATTGTCCAATGCCTGACCTTCCAGAACAGCCCGGGCCTTGATTTCTGTAAGGCGAGCACGGGCCTCATCCAGCTGCGCCAAGGCTTCGTCGCGCGCAGCTTCATAGTCGAAGGGGTCGATCAGGACGAGCAGATCGTCGGCCTTGATGATCCCGCCCTCTCTGAAGTTTTCACCGGTCTCCAGGATCTCGCCGGCGACAAGGGCCCGCAATTCAACTTTGCGTCCTGCAACGACTTCACCAAAGACCTGCAACTCCGGCTGGATGTCGGCAAAGGCGACGGTGGACGCATTGACCGTCCAGACCCGTTCCTCAGGCGCTTCGGGTACGACTTCCGGCTGGGTTATCTGCAGCAGGACAAAGATACCGCCAGCAACGGCTAGAATGAGGAGCGGCAGAAAGCGCCGCCACAAGGGGGCGCGAGGCTCCTCACCGGGCAGCACAGGGGCACGGTCCCGGCCAAACCGGCGTGTTCTGGGCTCTTCATCTTCGTAACGATCAAGCATCTAACGTCTTTCAGGCCGCGGCCGGCAGGGTGACTTGTGGCAGGTATCGTGGACCGCGCCAGATGAACGGGCCCACAACAGGGTATGAACAGCCAACAAGGCACCTCTACCCGGTGATGCATCAGACCCTAGATGATATACGGTCATCATGTGTGATCCGGATTGCTTTGTGTCAAACGATCACACATGCCCGAATCCGTCGTATTTTGGGTAAATTTCCGCAGAAACAGCGGTTTGAGTGAATCCGGAGCGCAACTACGCATGCCTGACAGTACTTCCTATGCCGCCCCGGACCTGCTGGCGAAGCTTGTTTCGTTCGATACAACAAGTCATCTGAGCAATCTGGCACTGACGGACTTCATCACGGGGCTGATGGATGCCCACGGCATGTCCTATGTGCTGCTGCCCAATGAAGAGGGCACAAAGGCAAATCTCTACGGCACGATCGGTGGCGATGGCCCCGGCGGACTTGTGCTGTCTGGCCATACGGATGTGGTGCCTGTGGCGGACCAGGACTGGTCGACGGACCCGTTCACCATGGATGCGCGTGACGGACGATATTACGGGCGCGGCACGTGCGACATGAAAGGCTTCATTGCCTGCGCCCTTGCCCAGTTGCCCAAGCTCGCACAGGCAAAGCTGGAGCGGCCGGTACACTTTGCCTTCTCCTATGACGAAGAAATCGGGTGCCTGGGCGTACGCCCGATGATCGCCCATATCGCAGAGCACCTGCCGAAGCCGGATCTGGTCATTGTCGGTGAGCCGACAGACATGGCGGTGGTCGACGCGCACAAGGCGATACGCTCGTTCCGCGTCGAGATTACGGGCCTCGAGTTCCACTCCAGCCAGACCGACAAGGGTGTCAATTCCATCATGGCCGCAGCGCGGATGATCACGCATCTGGGTGAGATAGAGGAAGAAATGCGCCAACGCGGCGACGCATCCGGGCGGTTCTCCCCCCCATATACCACCCTGTCCATTGGCCGCATTGAAGGGGGGACCGCAACCAACATCGTGCCACGCCATTGCTGGTTCACATTCGAGCATCGCACACTGCCGGGCCAGGACGAGGACGAGATCAGCACGCGGCTGATGGACTTCGCACGGAAAAACCTGCTCCCGGACATGCAGTCGATTTATCCCGGTGCTGATATCACCATTCGGACGCTCGCACAGGCACCGGGCCTCAAAGCCAGCGAAGACGTGTCACCCCTTGAAACCGCAGTGATGATGCTGGCTGGAACGAACGACCGCCAAGCGGTGTCTTACGCCACGGAAGCCGGACTGTTTCAGGATGTGGGCATACCGACACTGGTATGCGGCCCGGGCAGCATTCAGCAGGCGCACAAACCGGATGAATGGGTGACGAAGACACAGCTGGATGCATGCGATGATTTTCTGTCGCGGCTGGTAGACCACATCAGCGTTTGATGACGAAACCAAGCTCTGCGTTCAGACCGTTCTCAAGTGCGCTGTTGAGGGAATTTGCCACTTCTTCCATCAATGCAAAGTAGACACGGTCGCGTTCATTGAGACTGGCGCTTTCCAGAATCTTGCGTGTGCCGACCACCCTTACACTAACGCTGCCGATACGCCCGACCACCGGGTCAATGACTTCGACGTCCACCGCGGCAACAGCATCGATCTGCGTGTCTGCTTCATCACGAAACAGCCCGCCAACACCTTCTTCGACCTGCAAAGCCTTCCGGGTTACCGAGCCGTCCTGCAGGATCACACGCAGGATTGTTCCGTCACGGGCCCCCGGCCCACCAGCGGATGCGGTCAGCCTGTCACGGGTCCAGGCACGCACAATGCTTGGTGGGCTGTTGGTATTGCGGTGCCCGATATGAGGCGGGATGCCTGGCTGACGCCATGGCTCCACAAGCTCAATAGATGCAACGTCCAGGACCAGGGGCGCCCTGTGAGCGAAGGTGATGGTTGCTGTAACCGGACCGGATGGAGGCGGTCGCGTATCCGCACATGCCGCCAGAAATCCGCCGACCACAATAGCGGCAGCAAGGCTATGTGCCTTTGATCTCACCAGGGTCGAAATCATATGTGCTGCTGCAGAACTCACATCGTACCTCTATGCGGCCTTCGTCGGTATGCATGTCGGCTATTTCATCTGAGCCGAATCCCTCAAGCACGCCCTTAATGTAATCCCTGGAGCACCGGCATGAGAAGCTGAGAGGATGCGACGCAAAAGCACGCACCCCGTCCTCATGATAGAGCCTATACAATAACTGTTCTGCAGGCAGGGCCGGATCAACCAGTTCGTGATCTTCAACAGTCTGCATGAGAACCGTTGCACGGTTCCAGTTTTCATCTTCCGCATCGTCGGCGTCCGGCCTGACACCGTCAGGTGCATCACCGGGATCAAGGTCGCGAACATGTCCGCCCTCTTCCGGCATGGACTGGATCATGATCCCGCCGGCCCGCCATCCCGCATCGGCAGCGCCGCCCGCGTCCCGCTCAAGGGTCTCGGCAACCACCAGTTTGATGAGTGTGGGCAGCTGCTCTGACCTGCGGAAATAGTCCTCGCCGCAGGCAGCAATCGTGTTGCCCTCAAGTGGCACAACACCCTGATAGGAGTTGCGGCCCGGCCCCTGATCGACGGTGAGAGCCATGCTGCCTTTACCGGTCAGCTCCGCCAATGTGGGCGTGTCGCTCTCGATGGAGGCTACGGCTTTCGCATCGAAATGGGCGTAGCCGCGCAGACCGCCATCCTTCGTCATGTCGGCAACAAGCAGATCAACCGGACCATCGCTCGATGTCTGCACGGTAAACCGGCCTTCAAGCTTGAGAGCCGTTCCAAGCATGGAGACCAGCAGCAGCGTCTCGGCGAGCAGTCGTGAGACAACGGGGGGATAGTCGTGACGGCTGAGTATGTCCGAGATGACCGGACCCGTGCGGGCCACACGGCCACGCACGCTCATGCCCTCAATCGCAAATGGGAGCACCAGATCGTCCGTCGGATCCACAAGGACCTTTGTATCACCTGCAGCAGATGTCATCTGTGTTGTCTGATCCATCAGCTGCTAGTCCAGGCACCAGGCCAGGATGCCCTTTTGAGCATGCAGACGGTTTTCAGCTTCGTCGAAGATGATTGACTGCGGCCCGTCGATGATGTCCGCCGTCACTTCCTCACCACGGTGAGCGGGAAGGCAATGCAGGAACACAGCATCTTCATGTGCAGCACCCATGACGGATGCGTTCACCTGATAAGGCGCGAGCAGGTTGTGGCGGCGTTCCGCCTCCTTGTCGCCCATGGAGACCCAGGTGTCAGTCACGACAGCATCCACGCCATCGGCTGCTTCGTGGGCATCGTGAACGAGACGTACTTTGCCACCTGCGGCAACAGCTTCCTCAATGCATTCGGCCGGCGGCGCCAGTTCCGGCGGGCAGGCAAGCATCAGTTCAAAGTCGAAGCGATGGGTTGCTTCAATCCACGAGCGGGCCATGTTGTTGCCGTCGCCAATCCAGGCAACGCGCTTGCCTGCAACGGGGCCCCGATGTTCTTCAAATGTCATGATATCGGCCATCAACTGACAGGGATGCCCCTGGTCAGAGAGGCCATTGATGACGGGGACGGAGGCATGCTCTGCCAGCTCCTGCATCTTGGCATGCTCATCTGTCCGCAACATGATGATGTCCACATAGCGGGACAGCACCCGGGCTGTATCGGCAACACTTTCGCCGCGCCCAAGCTGCATTTCCCCGCCATTCAGCAACAGCGCCTCGCCGCCAAGCTGACGCATGGCAACATCGAACGAAACTCGAGTGCGCGTTGACGGCTTTTCAAAAATCATTGCCAACAGATAGCCCTCAAGCGGTTTGTCCGCATCCTGACGGCCCTTCGGCCAGCCGCTACGCGCCTGCTTCGCGGCACGGGACCGATCCAGAATGTCGCGCAAAGCCGACTTATCAAGGGTGTTGAGGTCGATGAAATTCCTGTGTGTCATGACGCCGACACCTTTTCCTTGCCTGCCCCTTCTCCCGACGAGAGAGCAGCACATACTGCTTCGATGCGCGCAACGGCTTCCATTGCTTCATCTTCGGTAATGATCAGTGGCGGCAGGAGCCGCACCACATTGTCGCCCGCTGCAACCGTCAGCAGCCCCTTGTCCATGAATGCCTTTTGAAGCTCGGTATTGGGCTTCTTGCACTTGAGGCCGAGCATCAGACCGCGCCCGCGCACGGCTTCAATGACATCGGGATACTCATCCGCCAGCATTGCCAGGCCCTGGGACAGGCGACCGGAGACACGGCGCACATGCTCAAGAAACTCAGGCTTGGAGACCTCATCAATGACGGCACCACCAACAGCCATGGCAAGCGGATTACCGCCGTAGGTGGATCCGTGGGTGCCGGGCGTCATACCCTTTGCCGCTTCCGCGGTGGCAAGACAGGCGCCCAACGGAAACCCACCACCAATGCCCTTGGCGCTTGCCATGATATCTGGCTCGAAGCCCATGTCCTGATAGGCATAAAGGTGCCCGGTCCGACCGACACCTGACTGCACCTCGTCGAGCACCAACAGCAGGCCATGCTCATCAGCGAGGGCCCGAAGTGCGCGGATGAAGTCCTTGGATGCTTCACAGATGCCGCCTTCGCCCTGAATGGGTTCGATCAGGAAGCCTGCGGTGTTTTCACTGATCGCCGCCATTACGGCCTCAATGTCGTTTAACGGCACCTGCACGAATCCAGGCGTCGCAGGCCCGAACCCTTCAAGGTATTTTTCCTGCCCACCGGCAGCGATGGTCGCGAGTGTCCGTCCGTGGAAGGCACCTTCAAAGGTGATCAGTTCATACCGCTCGGGATGTCCTGATGCAGCATGATACTTGCGCGCCATCTTGATGGAGGCCTCAAGCGCTTCCGCGCCTGAATTGGCAAAGAAGACCGTGTCCGCGAAGGTCAGGCTGATGAGTTTTTCAGCCAGCGCCGTCTGCCCTTCGACCTGATACAGGTTGGAGACATGCCAGACCTTGCCGGCCTGTTCCGTCAGTGCATCGACCAGTTTGGGATGCGCATGGCCCAGGGCGGTGACCGCGACACCGGCACCGAAATCCAGATACCGATCGCCATTGCTGGCGATGAGCCACGCGCCCTCCCCTCGCTCAAACGATACATCGGCGCGAGCATAGGTTGGCAGGACGGGACTAATAGCGGCTTCTGCGGCGTGGGTGGCCACGGGTTTATCCTTTTTGCATCATCGTGTGTTTCAAACGCATGCGGCCCCGAATTGAACGGGGCCGGCAGCCATTTGGTCATCTGGCCATCAGAAAACAAAAAAGCCGCCGACGGTCGGCGGCAAGGCCAGAAATGAGGATCGGATTCTTTCGTGGACGCGAGCCTATGTCAATATGTCCCGCGTCCACAAAGTTGCAACGCTGCAGCCCGCTTAAGCCTTGAGTCTAAAGCCTTTTTTGAAGACCCAGTAGCACAGGCCCCAGAGCACAAGATTGAGAACCGTCAGGACGACAACGCCAGTCATGATGGACCCGTCCGCATGACCGGTGAAGCCATAGCGAAAACCGTCAATCATATAGAAGAACGGATTGTAGCTGCTTATGACGCGGGCAATCTCCGGTAACCGCTCGACCGAGTAGAACGTGCCGGACAGGAAGGCCAGCGGAGTGATGATGAAGTTGGTTACGGCCTGCATATGGTCAAACTTCTCAGCCCAGACCCCGGCCAGCACCCCCATCAGGGCCAGCGCCAGGGAAGAGGCGAGTACAAAGAAGACCACTGCCCACAGATGCAGAATTGCCATGGGCGCAATGAGCGAGATTACCAGGGCAGACGCGATGGCGACCACCACGCCACGGGTCATGCCGCCAAGTGCAAAAGCCACATTGAGTTCGCCAGGGGACAAGGGCGGCATCAGGAAGTCCACAGTGCTACCCTGCACTTTCGACACCAGAATGGACGAGGATGTATTGGCGAACGCGTTCTGAATGACGGTCATCATGATGAGACCCGGGCCCAGGAAAGCCAGATAGGGCACGCCGGCAACCACTGTATCCGCGCGCCCCATGGCTACCGCGAATACGGCGAAGAACAACAAGGCAGTGACTACCGGACCGGCGACGGTCTGCATAAATACCTTCATGAACCGCCGAACCTCTTTCAGGTACAGGGTCCACAGGCCCAGCCAGTTGACTGACCCGAAGCGGCGTACGCCTGGCTCGAAATGCGTTTCCGTCATCAATTCCCCCTGAACTGCCACTGCACGACAGGATGGCATGGCCAGACCACGCATCGCCGCCTCGGCAGGTTTCAATTGTCTAGGTAACCCTTGGCCCGGGAGGTATGCCGCCGCCGCGCCGGGTGCAAGCCCTTTATCCACAGCAACGACCGCTGCGAAGCAGTAGAATCAATATATTGTGGATAACCCCCTATAAAACCACAACATCTCTTGCCGCCGAGTCAGGCCATATAGTAGGTTAACTCAAGGTTAACACGAGATGTTGTGGTTTGCACCAAAAGTGACCGCACATCCTGAATGTAGGGGGATACCGCGATGTCGTGGACGGATGAGCGTGTCGAGCAACTCAAGCAGATGTGGATTGACGGGCTCAGTGCCAGCCAGATTGCGGCACGCCTCGGCGGGGTGACCCGCAACGCTGTCATCGGGAAGGTCCACCGGCTTGGTCTGTCCGGTCGCGGTGCCCCGACACGCGTTACCCGCCGGCGCCCCGCTGCGCCGCGCGCACCGCGGGCAACACCTGCATCGTCGACGCCAAGGCGGGAAACAGCGAGCAAGAAAACGGCTGTTGCGCCAGCACCCGAGCCCGAAGAGCTTGAAGTCATCAGCGATCCGGATTCCCAGGCCAATCTGCTTGAACTGACCGAACAGACCTGCAAATGGCCGATTGGTGATCCGGGGGACGAAAACTTCCACTTCTGCGGGCAGCGGTCCGCACCGGGACTGCCCTATTGCGCGGCACATGCAAAGATGGCCTACCAGCCACTTCCCTCCCGCAGGGAGCGCAAGGACCGTCCGCGCCAGTTCCCCAACCGGATGATCGGCTAAGACCTGCACAAATTGACAGAGGTCTTTTCCAAGAAGACAGCTTCAACAAAAAGGCGGACCGCATAACGGTCCGCCTTTTTTCGTTGGGACTGCAAGGTTTCCCGATAGAAGCAGCTTCCTAGTCGCGGAAGTGCTCATCCAATGCATAGCCTGCCGAGCGAACGGTGCGGATCGGATCCTGCTCACCGGGGTTGTTGAGCGCCTTGCGCAGCCGGCCCACATGCACATCCACCGTGCGCGCTTCCACATAGACGTCGGAGCCCCACACGGCATCCAGCAACTGCTCACGGCTGAAAACCCGGCCGGGGTGCTGAATGAGATGGTCGAGCAGACGGAACTCAGTAGGACCAAGATGGATCTCACGGTCGCCCCGGCGCACCCGATGCGCGGACCGGTCCACCGCGACGTCGCCGAACGTAACAATGTCATCCGTCAATGCCGGGCGGATACGGCGCAGTACTGCGCGCACACGGGCCAGCAACTCGGTCATGGAAAACGGCTTGGTGATGTAATCATCCGCACCCGTATCAAGCCCACGCACGCGGTCGGCTTCTTCGCCTCGTGCTGTCAGCATGATGATGGGAATGTTGCGGGTTTCACTGCGGCCACGGAAGCGGCGGCACAGTTCGATGCCAGACACCTGCGGTAGCATCCAGTCAAGCAGCACAAGATCAGGCTGCTGCTCATCGACGATCATCATGGCTTCTTCGCCATCGGCCGTCGTGGAGACGCGGTAGCCTTCTTTTTCGAGATTGTATTGCAGCAAAGTCGTGAGGGCGTCTTCGTCTTCAACGATGAGCACCTGGGGTTGGGTCTTCATTTTCTTTGCCCCGGACGTTGTAGTTGCAGGCGCAGGCGCTGCGGCAGACTGCATCATGACTGCGCCGACGTATCTGCGTCAGGTGGAAATTCCATATTCGTCACACTTGTCGTGTCTCCCTTGGGGCGGCTTTCGCCCAGGGTTTCACCGGTCACGAGGAACTGGATTGTCTCGGCAATGTTTGTGGAGTGATCGCCGATGCGTTCAAGGTTCTTGGCCACAAAAAGAAGATGCGTGCACAAAGAGATGGTCCGCGGATCTTCCATCATGTAGGTCAGCAATTCGCGGAAGAGCGAATTGTACATCTCGTCAATCTCTTCATCGCGGCGCCAGACCGTCATGGCGCGTTCATGGTCGCGCTGGGCATAGGCGTCCAGCACTTCCTTGAGCTGCGTAAGCACCTGACGGCCCATGCGTTCGAGGCCCTGCATGGCCCGTCCAGGACTTGCCTGATCCACCACCATGGCGCGCTTCGCAACGTTTTTGCCCAGATCGCCGATCCGCTCGAGGTCCGCTGAAATCTTGATGGCCGAAATGGTTTCCCGCAGATCAATCGCCATGGGCTGGCGCAGGGCAATCAGGCGAAGCGCCTGTGCTTCAATGTCGACTTCCAGAGCATCGATCTGCTTATCGGATGCAACAGTTCTTTCAGCCAAGGCAACATCGCGGCGTGTGATCGCCTCTATGGCGTCCGCCAGCTGTTTCTCCGCCAGGCCACCCATGCGGGCGAGGCTCTCGTTGATATTGTCGAGAGCCTCTTCAAAAGACGTAACGATATGCTCTTGCACTTGCTGTCTCTCCCGAAGGGGCTATCGGGCCAAAGGCCCGCATGCCTCCCATATGGTCACATATTCCATCTAGCCGAAACGACCTGTGATGTAGTCCTGCGTGCGCTCGTCACGCGGGTTGGTAAAGATCTGCTCGGTGTCGCCCTCTTCCACCAGAATTCCCAGGTGAAAAAATGCCGTACGCTGAGAGACGCGGGCTGCCTGTTGCATCGAATGTGTCACGATCACGATCGTGTACTTGCTCTTGATCTCATCAATGAGTTCTTCGATACGCGCAGTGGCAATTGGGTCTAGGGCAGAGCAGGGCTCATCCATCAGAATGACTTCTGGCGAAACAGCAATTGCGCGGGCAATACACAAGCGCTGCTGCTGACCACCGGAGAGGCCGGTGCCCGGCTCCGACAGACGATCCTTCACTTCTTCCCACAGGCCAGCCCGCTTCAGCGAAACTTCGACAATCTCGTCCATCTCGTTCTTTGTCGATGCGATACCGTGGATCTTCGGGCCGTATGCAATGTTGTCATAGATCGACTTCGGGAACGGGTTCGGCTTCTGGAAGACCATGCCGATGCGGGCGCGGATTTAGACAACGTCCACTTTCGGATCGTAGATGTTTTCCTCATCCAGCTTGATCGAGCCGGTCACCCGCGCGATATCCACCACATCGTTCATCCGGTTGAGGCAACGAAGATAGGTTGACTTGCCGCAGCCTGACGGACCGATAAGCGAGGTAACCTGGTTCTGGCGGATGTCCAGGCTGACATCGAACAGGGCCTGCTTGTCTCCGTAGAAGACGTTAACGTCACGCGTTTCCATCTTGACCGGCATATTGGTTCCGGTGACCTCGGAAGGCGGTGTTTCGGCGATATTTTCAGCAACTGACATTGAGATAATCCTCTGTGCGTTACGTTACGCGTTCTCGTGGCAGCCTACCAGCGGCGCTCAAAGCGACGGCGCAGCAGAACTGCAAGGGCATTCATCATGATCAGGAATGTGAGCAGCACCATGATCGCGGCGCTTGTTTTGGCCACGAAGGCGCGCTCCGGACTATCTGCCCAGATATAGATCTGCACAGGCAGTACGGTGGCAGGGTCGGTAAAGCCTCCCGGCACATCCACGATGAAGGCAACCATGCCGATCATCAGCAGCGGAGCCGTTTCACCCAGTGCCTGGGCCATACCAATGATGGTGCCGGTCAGAATGCCAGGCATGGCGAGAGGCAGGACGTGATGGGTGATGACCTGCACCTTGGACGCCCCGACACCAAGTGCGGCTTCGCGAATGGACGGTGGAACGGCCTTGAGTGCTGCGCGGGTAGCGATGATGATCGTCGGCAATGTCATCAGCGCGAGCACCATGCCGCCAACCAGCGGCGCCGAACGCGGCAGACCGAAGAAGTTGAGGAACATCGCGAGGCCCAGCAGGCCAAACACAATGGACGGCACGGCAGCAAGGTTATTGATGTTGACCTCAATAAGGTCCGTGATGCGGTTCTGCGGTGCAAATTCTTCAAGATAGATAGCGGCCAGCACACCTATCGGGAAGGAGAGCATCAACGTGATGATCAGTGTCAGGAAAGATCCGACAACAGCGCCCCACAAGCCTGCCTGTTCGGGTGCTCGGCTGTCACCCTTTGTGAACAGTACGTCCGCGAAGGTGCTTTCGATAGCACCATCTTTCTGAAGCTCGCGAAGCCATGTGGCGGTGCGGTCTTTCACCTGGCGTCCACGCTCAGGCGTGACATATGTTACGACTGTCCACTCACCTGCAGCAGCCGGAGCTGATGTTTCCAGCGGAATGAAAGCGGTGCCCTGGACCTGATCATTGGCGACCTTCTTGGCTTTGACAACGCCGCCATTTATTTCAATCAGGATACTCGGCATGGCAGCTGTCAGATCCAGCGTGCCGCCACTGGAGCGGGCCGTCTCGTACAGAAGGGCAGCTTGAGCATCCAGGCCCGCCAGCTTGCGAATACGTCCGTTGATGTCAGCTTCCAGATCGGCAACACGCGTAAGCAGTCCTTCGCGTTCCTCGCCGACAGCCTGCTCCGCCCGTGCCTTTAGCGCAGCCAGATCATTCTCCAGAATGCCGATACCCCGGCGCTCACGGCGCGCAGAGGACAAGATGTTCTCCGCTTCCGCCTCTAGCTCAACTTTTACATCGGCCAGAATGTCTGCAAAGACATTGCCGGATGCCAGCAAAGCAACGTCGCCTTCAGTGGCAGATGGAGCCAGCTGTGTATCCGGCTGCGTTTCCTCAATGTCGGTCATCTGACCTTTGAGGAAGGTGTCCATGCTGTCCGAGACAGAAACCTGAACCTGCTGCGTTGTGCCGATTACCAGCGGATCTGCTTCTACAAATTCCTTCAGCGTTATATCGGCGCCGCCGGAGAGCACTGACGACAATTCGCGCTTGTCGGACCGGGTGGTGACATTTGGGAAACGATCATAGAGAGCGCGCCGGGCAAATGCCTGATAGTTGGCCGCACCCAGATTGTCGGCATCAACTTCGTCGGAGTTGAACGCCACATCAAGTGTCACCTTGTACTGAGTGAAGGCAGGCAGTCCCTGGAAGACAATGGTCCCAAGCAACCAAACCAGCACGGCAACCGCAACAAAGATCGCGCCGAGTCCATAGGCCTGAAAGCGTGCTTCAGCAGCATACCGACGTCCTACCCGCTTCGCGGACAGGTCCGGCTTGCGGTCCATGACAGACCCTGAGTTGGAAGTAGCGTCAGTCATATTTTTCCCGGTACTTGCGGACAATGCTGAGCGCAAAAACGTTCAGGCAGAGCGTGATGAAGAAAAGAACGAGGCCCAGCGCAAAGGCGGCGAGGGTCTTGGCGCTGTCAAACTCCTGATCACCGACAAGCAGCGTCACAATCTGCACGGTCACCGTGGTAACGGCTTCAAGCGGATTTGCTGTGAGATTAGCGGCAAGACCGGCAGCCATTACAACGATCATGGTTTCGCCGATGGCGCGGGAGACGGCGAGAAGGACCGCGCCGACGATGCCCGGAAGCGCTGCGGGCAGGATAACCTGCTTGATTGTTTCGGACTTGGTCGCCCCCAGGGCAAAGGAGCCGTCGCGCAGTGTTTGCGGCACGGCGTTCATCACGTCATCCGAGAGAGACGATACGAACGGGATGATCATGACACCCATGACCATGCCAGCCGCGAGCGCGCTTTCAGACGACACATCCAGGCCAACAGATTCGCCAAAGCCGCGGAACATGGGCGCTACAGTTAGCGCGGCGAAAAAGCCATAGACCACGGTCGGGACGCCAGCCAGAACTTCGAGAATAGGCTTGGCTACGGAGCGAAATTTCGGCCCCGCATATTCCTACATGTAAATGGCCGAGAAGAGCCCAACCGGCACGGCCACACACATGGCGATAACGGTGATAAGAAACGTACCCGCAAAAATCGGCACCGCACCGAAGGCGCCTGATGACCCGACCTGTTCTGCTCGGATGGCCGTCTGCGGGCTCCACTGCAGCCCAAACAGGAACTCGAACCAGGATACACGGGCGAAGAAGCGGCTGGCTTCAAAAATCAGGGACGCAACAATGCCGATGGTTGTGAAAATCGCGATTGTAGACGCAACCACCATTATGATCCGCACGACCCGCTCAACGCGGTTGCGGGCACGCAGGTCTTTTTCGATGTGGCTGCGCGCATAGCCGATCCCGAGGATGGCAACAGACAGCGCGACCACGATCAGCGCCATGTTGCTGACCCACAGGGCTGCCGAATAACCGTCAGCGGCAGCCTGAAGGGCGGGGTCGACCTCGCGGCTCACAATGTTGCCAGTTGCCAGATTCTTGATGTCTGTGATGAGCAGACTCAGCTGCGGCGGCGTCAGGCCAGCGATGGCGGAGTCTGGCAGGTTGGACCGCAGGATCATGTCTGCGACCTGAGGTTCAAGCACCACCCAAAGGGCGAGGAGAATGAGTGCGGGAATCCCGCACCACACGGCAACATAGGCCCCGTGATAGCTGGGAAGGGAATGGAGTGAAACCAGCTCACCACCGGCAATGGAGCGCGCCTTACTGCGGCCCAGGAGGTACCCGATGTAACTCAGGACCAGAATGACAAGAATAAGGGTCGTCGCGCTCATGCGGTTACTCGTTTGTCGTCAGCGCCCGGTCTTTCGCCACTCTCGCTCGAGAGTGCAAGCCGCCGTCTGACTGGCCCCCAAAATCAGAGCCCCCACGGCTCCGGTGCCTGACGTCGCGCTAACAGCGGAGTGCAAGGCACAAAATTTCGTAAATCTCAAAAATGCGCCGCCGGACCCACATGGAAGCGTATGGCGCCAAAGTGCCGATGGGGCAGTGATCAAGCTGACCACTGCCCCACTGGCGAACTTACTTACATGGTCAGCGGTGTCAGTGCGAGTGCACCTTCACGCATTGCTTCGCGGTCAGCGTCCGGAAGCGGGATCAGACCCTTTTCGATGGCGTAGCCTTCTGGGCCAACAGCCTTCTCAGCAACGAATTCAGCAACAAATTCCTTGATACCCGGCACAACACCGACGTGCTCATTCTTCACGTAGAAGAACAGTGAGCGGGACACGGGGTAATCGCCGGAAGCGATTGATTCAAAGGTCGGAGTGTTGCCTTCGATGATGGAGCCGTGGACCTTGTCGCGGTTCTCTTCAAGGAAAGAGAAACCGAAGATGCCAAGAGCGTTCGGGTTGGCTTCGAGCTTCTGAACGATCAGGTTGTCGTTTTCACCTGCTTCAACGAACTTGCCGTCTTCGCGCATGGTGTCAGAGATGGCACGGAAAGCCTTCTTGTCTTCACCACGAAGCGTGTTGAGCATGTCGAACTTGCGGGCGCCCTTGCGCATCACGAGTTCAACAAAAGCGTCGCGGGTACCGGAGGTCGGGGGCGGGCCCAGAACTTCGATTTCCACAGACGGAAGGGACGGGTCAATGTCAGACCACTTGTTGTTGGGGTTATCAACAAGAACACCGTCTTCATTCGGCACCTGCTTGGCAAGAGCCAGGAACAGCTGCTGGCGGCTCAGCTCATAAGTCGGCGCTGAGTTTGAGTTGGCAAGAACGATACCGTCATAGCCAATCTTGACTTCAGTGATGGTGATGCCGGCTGCTGTGCACTTCTCAAATTCGCTGGACTTGATGCGACG
>JANQMQ010000557.1 GCA_028279995.1 Candidatus Phaeomarinibacter sp.
CGGGATGTTGTCGAGCAACAGGGGCTGACGGCTTTCGAGGGCATGGCGGATATGTGCTGGCAGGCCATCCGGGAACTGGCCGAGCGGCCCGTCGTGCTGACACCGCATGAAGGCGAATTCAAACGCCTGTTTCCCAGTCTGGATGATCACCCGGACGGCAAGCCAGGCAGGGTGCGCGAAGCGGCCCGGCAGTCCGGCGCGATTGTTGTGCTCAAGGGGCCGGACACGGTGATTGCCGATCCGCAAGGGCGGGTTGCCATCAACTCCAACGCGCCGCCCACCCTCGCGACGGCCGGCTCCGGTGACGTACTGAGCGGGTTTATTCTCGCGCAGCTGGCGCAGGGTGTGCCGGCCTTCGAAGCGGCGTGCATCGGTGTCTGGCTGCATGGCGAAGCGGCGATCCACTTTGGACCAGGCCTGATCGCGGAGGATCTGCCGGATATGCTGCCCGACGTTCTGGAAGAACTGGAGGTGCGTCTTGGCTGACCAGAAACCAAAATACAGGAAGCCGCTTCCAAAACGCTTCAATGTCGCGATGACAGACGAAGCCTATAGAAAGCTGCGTGGCTTTGCAGACGAGACCAGTCTCTCAAACAATTATGTGCTGACTACGCTGCTGGAGTATGCGGATGATTTGAT
Organism: Candidatus Phaeomarinibacter sp.; assembly: GCA_028279995.1. Lineage (GTDB taxonomy): Bacteria > Pseudomonadota > Alphaproteobacteria > CGMCC-115125 > CGMCC-115125 > Pyruvatibacter. The sequence goes on from JANQMQ010000557.1 coordinate 640, forward strand.
TGACCCGGCCGTGTTCAAGCGCTGTGTTGATGACATGCTGGAAAAGGCAAGGGTGGAATGAGCGTCGAGATCCGGCATGCCGTGGCGACCGATCAGGCGCAGATCGTTGATCTGTACAACCACTATGTGCGGGACACAGCGATCACCTTCGACATAGAGCCCTATACGGTCGAAACCCGTCAGCCATGGTTCGCCCAGTTTGCGGAAACCGGCCCGCATCAATTGCTTGTCGCGGACGATGGCGGACAGGTTCTTGGCTATGCGGGTACTATGGCCTACCGGCCAAAGGCGGCATACGCGCAATCCGTCGAGACCACGATCTATCTGCGACAGGATGCCGGCGGACAGGGGCTTGGCGGCCGCCTCTATGAAGCCCTGTTTGCTGCCCTCGAAAATGCACCTGTCCATCGCCTGCTAGCGGGCATGACCCTGCCCAACGAGGCGTCGGATGCACTTCACCGCAAGCACGGGTTTGAGCCCTGCGGGTTTTACAGGGAAGTGGGCTTCAAGTTCGGCCGCTACTGGGATGTGCAGTGGTACGATCGAGCTCTGTAACACCGCGCCCTGCAACGCCGAACCGTTACTCTTGATCCGCGTTCTGCAGAAGGGCGGTCAGGGCCCGGGCAAGACTGTCTGCCTGTTCAGCACTGATGTGCCGGTCCAGAAGGTCATTCACCTGCGCAAAGGCCGGGCGTGATGCCGCGATGGCTTCATGACCCCTGCGGGAAACTGACAGGGCCCAGGCGCGCGCATCATCAGGCGCACGGTTGCGTTCCACATAGCCCAGCTTGTCCAGTCGCCGGACCATGGCGGTCATCGCTGAGTCATTCTGCTGGAGGTCGCGGGCAACCTCGGACTGGGCCACGGGTTCGCGGTCTGCAATTACGGCCAGCACCGCAGCCTGCGCCGTGGAGAGGTTGGCGGCAGATGCAAGCTCCGCATCAGCACGAGTCTTGAGAACATGTGCCACCCGTTGAATGAGAAAATACAGTTTGTGGGTGGAGGCGGGAGAGGGCGTCATGAAAGGCCTTGCATAGCATCTGCGGACATAATACTTCACTAGTGAAGTAAATCAAATCGGAGCCGGATCATGGGTGCAATCGATGTGTGGGCACAACTCACAACCGAGCGGATGGCAAAGCAGCCCTGGCTCGAAACACTGCTGCGCTGGACGGGTCAGGCAGGCAAGCCCGTGGTGCCGACGCCGGAGCTGACACTGGCGGCCATGGACGAGGCAGATGTGGATATCGCGCTTCTGTCAGCCTGGTATGGCCCTGCCGGGGATCTCATCACCAACGAAGAAGTGGACCGCCAGATAGATGCGGCACCCGACCGCTTTCGCGGTCTTGCCAGTGTCGATCTCAACCGGCCCATGGAGGCGGTGCGCGTTATTCGGGATGTGGTGGACGGCAAGCGGTTTGTCGGCGTGCGCGTGGTGCCGTGGCTTTGGAACCTGCCACCGGATGACCGCCGTTACTATCCGATCTATGCAGCCTGCATCGATGCGGGCGTGCCCTTCTGTACCCAGGTCGGGCATACGGGTCCCCTGTGTCCGTCCGAGCCGGGGCGGCCAATTCCCTATCTTGAGCAGGTGCTGCTCGACTTCCCCGAACTCGTGGTTGTCGGCGGGCATGTGGGCTTTCCATGGGTCAACGAACTGGTATCGCTGACCATGAAGTTCCCGAACCTGTATCTGGATACGTCGGCATACACACTGCATCGCCTGCCGCCGGATTTTGTTGCCTACATGAAGGGCCCAGGCGCCGACAGGATAATGTTCGGCACTAACTGGCCGATGCTTTCACCGCAGAGATGCCTTGAAAAACTCGATACGCTGGGGCTTGAACCTGCGCGTCAGGAGATGTTCCTGTACGGGACTGCGCGGCGGGTATTCAATCTCTAGACTGTAAGTCGCGCGTCAGGTGCTTGCCTGCCACATCACGTCAAACAGGGCGTTCTGCACATTGGCGAACTCACTGCTCTCGATGATGAGGCCGTAATTCTCCTTGCGCGATGAGATCAGGCCGACCTTGTTGTCGAACAGGAAGAGCGTCATCACAAACGGCTCCGCGGCTGATGTGTAGCGGACCCGGCGCATCTCCGCGTCGCTGTCATGCCAGATGTCGTCGGTCTCCTCTGCTTTTGATCGCAGCACATGCAGCCACTTGCCGGCGGCGACGCGCTGCGCCACGAAGTGGTCGATCACCTCGCGACCGGGGGAGGCCAGAAGCTCCTGCATGGAAAGGATGCCGCGTACGGTGTCAGTCTCTGACGTCAGCATCGTGTTGAGAACGGTCGAGATACCGTCCACCCCGTCATAAACCTGAAAGCGCGGTGCGCTTTCCCCCTTGTCGTAGAGCGAGCGCAGGTCGGGCAGCATGGCGGAAAGGGCGCGCTGCTTGTCGTCCAGATTGCGGGCCAACACGTCCGGGTTTTCCGCCACCATATGCGTCTTGCCACCCTTCTGGACGAGAGTTACCAGCTTGTCGTCCTTCAGCTTGTCCAGCAGCGAATAGGCCGTGGTGCGCCCGATACCGGCCTCGCGGGCAACCTGCTGCACCGGCGCACTGCCCAGCTTGAGGGCCGCCATGTAGAAGCGCCCGAGCTTACCGGTGAAGCCAAGGGCGGCCAGACCACTCTCAGTTTTGTCGGAAAATTTAGACATTGCGACCCGTATTGATCTCCAAATATATTGAAAATAGGTAATCCAGACACAGAAAAGTGTCCAAATAATTCGACATAGAGAAGCGGCCCATGAGCGAAATCCTGATAACGTCCGGCCTGATCCAGGTCACCCTCGCCGTGCTGCTGGGCTGGCCCCTGGCTTTGATGCATTCAGGCTGGAAACAGGTCGGGCCGCTGCGTCACACCAAGCGGGTGCTGCAGTACCATCTGGACAATGTCTTCATGGGTATTCTGCAGATGGTCATCGCGACGGTGTTTCCGGACATGCCGGTGATCGCGGGCTGGCTGTTGCTGATCGGCTCCTGGACCAACCCGATGCCGTTCATTTACATGGCGGCCTCCACGAAGCCGCTGCCGGAACAGCGCGGCATGCGCATCTTTTCCATCATCTCCTTTATCATCATGACGACGGCCTATCTCTGGCTCGTCGCGGCATGGCTCACCCGCTAGGCGGAGACGGACACATGACGGAAACTGATCAGGTCACAACCCGTGTTGCCGCCGTGCAGATGGAAGCGCGCGTCGCTGACATTCCCTACAACATCGACCATGCAGCCCGGCTGATTGATGAAGCGGTCTCCAAGGGTGCGGAGATTATCGCCATCCCCGAGTTCTTCACGACGCGCATCGTCTATGACGAGCGGCTGTTCGGGTGCTCGCTGCCGCCAGAAAACCCGGCGCTGGACATGCTGGTGTCGAAGGCGACCCTGAACAACGTGATGATCGGCGGCTCCTATCTCGAGATGCGCGATGGCGACGTCTACAACACCTATGTGCTGGTGGAGCCGGACGGCACGGTGCACCGCCACGACAAGGACCTGCCCACCATGGTCGAGAACGCCTTTTATGTGGGTGGCTGCGATGATGGATACATCGAAACCGCCAAGGGCCGCATCGGCGCAGCCGTATGCTGGGAAATGGTGCGCACCCAGACGCCAAAGCGGCTCATCGGCAAGGTTGATCTTCTTATGACCGGCTCCCACTGGTGGTCTGATCCGGGCTGGTGGGTGTTCAAGCCGATTGCAGAGTCTTTCCACGCAGGCAACGGCCGCATGATGCATCGGACACCGGGACGGCTGGCGGCGATGATCGGCGCGCCCATTCTGCATGCAGGACACACGGGCATTCTTGAAGGCGGCTACCTCATGGTGCCGGGCACTCGTTGGAACGTCGGAACCCGGACCCAGCTCATGGGCGATACCCAGATCGTGGACGGGGTAGGAGACCTGGTGGCCTGGCGTCACTATGCGGACGGGGCGGGGGTCATTACGGCGGACATCGAACTGGGCCAGACCGAGACGCGTGAGGAGATACCCGACCGCTTCTGGATCCAGCGCCTCAGCCGCCTCACCAACTTCATCTGGCATCACCAGAATGCCTGCGGAAAAAGCGCCTATCAGTGGGCAAAACGCACCGGCAGGCTGCAAACCTACGATTTCACCCGCAACATGCCGCCGGCGGCCCTAACCGCCCGAAATGACAAGGTTTTGACCCCCTGACCCCAAGACCTGGCGACGACCGGCAATCCGGCTTCGATAGTCGGCGTATCTGCCTGTTTGCGCTTTGGGATTCATGGTGTAGAAAGCGCTCCGCCCGTCAGGCGGGTATGCGGGCGTGGTGAAATTGGTAGACACGCAAGATTTAGGTTCTTGTGCCGAAAGGTGTGGGGGTTCAAGTCCCTCCGCCCGCACCAAACCCTGACACCACAGATTTGCTGCCTTATGGGGGCGCGCATGAGGCGCCGGCCCCTTCGAAAAGCGCAGCGTATTGGCATTGGAGTCTGGCTCCCATGCCCAACATGAACGGAATTGAGACGGCGATGCAGGTCACCGAAACCCTCTCAGAAGGGCTGAAGCGCGAATTTAAAGTTGTCATCGAAGCAGCGGATCTCGAGAACCGCCTTGATGCCAAGCTGGATGAGATCAAAGGCCAGGTTCAGCTCAAGGGCTTCCGCCCGGGCAAGGTGCCCAAATCGCACTTGAAAAAGACCTACGGCAAGTCCGTGATGAGCGATGTGATTCAGGAGACGGTCGGTGAGACCTCCCAGAAGGCGATCGAGGAGCGTGAGCTGAAGCCTGCTCTGCAGCCCAACATCGAGCTTGAAGGCGAAGTTGAGCCGGTCATCGAAGGCAACGCGGACCTCACCTACAAGCTGACATTCGAAGTCATGCCGGAGTTTGACCTGCCGGACTTCTCCGCACTCAAGCTGGCGCGCCCCGTGGTGGAAGTCAGCGACGAGGAAGTGGACGAAGCCATTTCCCGCATGGCGGAGCAGCAGCAGAACTTCGAGCCGAAGGACGAAAAGGCGAAGGCCGAAGACGGCGACCGCCTGACCATCGACTTCCTCGGCAAGGTTGACGATGTGGCCTTTGAGGGCGGCACCGCTGAAGGTGCGTCCCTCGTGCTTGGTTCCGGCCAGTTCATTCCGGGCTTTGAAGAACAACTGGTTGGCGCAAAGGCCGGTGATGACGTGACCGTCAATGTGACGTTCCCGGACGAATACGGCGCAGAACATCTTGCCGGCAAGGACGCTGTCTTTGACGTGACGGTCAAGGAAGTGGCCGGACCCGTTGAAACCAAGATCGACGATGAGTTCGCAACCCAGATGGGCCTTGAAAGCCTCGACGCCCTCAAGGATGCCCTGAAAGGCCGCATCGGCGAGGACTATGGCCGCATTTCCCGCAACCGCGTGAAGCGCTCGCTGCTTGATGAGCTGGACAAGCTGCTGGACTTTGAACTGCCGCCGACCATGCTTGAGCAGGAGCTGGAGCAGATCACCCAGCAGGCGCAGATGGAGAAGGCGCGGAGTGCCGAGGACTATGATCCGACGCAGGACAAGGACGAGGACTACTCTGACGTAGAAATCACCGACGAGGAAAAGGAAGAGTACAAGACCATCGCCGCCCGCCGGGTACGCCTTGGACTTCTGTTGTCCGAAGTCGGTACACAGAACGAAGTGCAGGTGACGCAGGACGAAGTGAACCGCGCCATCGCTGAACAGGCCCGCAACTTCCCTGGTCAGGAACAGCAGGTGTTCCAGTTCTACACCCAGAACCAGCAGGCCCAGGCGCAGGTCCGCGCGCCACTGTTTGAAG
>JANQMQ010000579.1 GCA_028279995.1 Candidatus Phaeomarinibacter sp.
GAACAGGTCCGTCCACACGGTTTGCGGGCAGGCATAGCCGCACCAAACACGGCCAAAAAGCGCCGTTGCAAGGAACAGTGCCAGCGAAGCCAGCACCAGCAGGCCGGTCACGAAATAGATTTCCTGCGGCCAGATTTCGATGAAGAAGAAATAGAAGCGGCGCCCGGGCATATCCAGCAACACCGCCTGATCCGGCGCGTTCGGCCCACGGTCCCAGCGCACCCAGGGCAGGATGTAGTAAATGCCAAGGGTGACCGCCATCATCACCCATTTGATGTTGCGGAAAAGTCCGTGCACCAGTTTCGGGTGGATCGCCTGACGGCTGATGTAAAGCGAGCGCGATGCAGCGGAATTCACCGCCTCCACATCGTGCCGCTCCACTTTCTCATGGGCTTTGGCGGGAGACGTGCCGGTTACATTGGCGGCAGCTTCCTGCGCAAGTTGCGCCAATCCACTGCCAGGCTCATTCGTTACTGACATTCAAGCCCCTCCTAGCCGGGACAACTCATTCCACGCCCGCACAGGCGTTGCCCCAACAGGGCCTTACACCGGGCCTCCCCTCCCAGCCGTCCGCCTACGGACAGTTACGACACAGCAATCTATTCGCCACCGCCAAGCGAGTGCACATAGAGCGCCAGTTTCGCGATGGTGGCCTCGTCAAGGCGTCCCTGCCAAGCGGGCATGACGCCGCGCCTGCTGTGAGCAATTGACGCATAGATGGCTTCCTGGTCGCCGCCATAAAGCCAGATGGCATCTGTCAGATTAGGTGCACCAAGATCCTGGTTCCCCTTGCCGTCCGCCATGTGGCAAGTCACGCATTGCGCGGCGAACAATTCCTGACCACGAAGGGCCGCGTCAGCATCCGCGTCCCGGCCTGACAGCTGCAGGACATACTGCGTCGTGTCGCTCACTTCCGCCGGCGTGAAGATGCCGTCATCAAGGAATTTCGGCATGTCGTTCAGCCGGGTGTCGTCATCTGCTTCCCAGCGAATACCGTGACGCAGGGTGAAACGAATGTCTTCCAGCGTACCACCCCACAGCCATGCATCATCATTGAGGTTCGGATATCCAACAAAGCCCTGCGCCCCACGTCCGTGGCAGGCCGCACAATTGTCACCGAAGGCACTCTCACCACCGGCAAGAGCCACAGAATGCAGTTCTGGATTGCCCGGTACGTCATCCAGGTCGCCTGCAAGGATCTGGTCGTCATAGACCCGCAAGGCCGCCTTTGACTGTTCCACCTGCTCCGTGACGAGCGCGCGCTGAGAGTAGCCCAGAATGCCGGTCGTATAGCTGGAAGCCAGCGGCCAGGCCGGATACAGCACCCAGTAGCCGATGGACCAGATGATGCAGGCGTAGAAACTGTAGAGCCACCACTTCGGCAGCGGGTTATCCAGCTCACGAATGCCATCCCACTCATGGTCAGTGGTCTCGACGCCCGTGTAGTCATCTACGAAGCGTCCATCATCTGAGTTCTTGTTGTCACCATTGTCACTCATTTGGACTGACCCCCATGTGCCGAATTGGTAGCTGGCATATCGTCATCGTCGAGCGGCGACATCGCCGCTTCGTCAAAGCGTTTCTTGTTGCCGGGCCAGAGCGCGTAAGCGATCACGCCGATGAAACCGACAAACAGCATGACCAGGCCAATGGCCCCGCCGATCCCTCTGATCTCGTCATATCCCATGATGCAGCCCCCCTAGCGCAGGTTCTCGCCCTCAGCCTCATAGGCTGAGAAGTCGACAAGGGTGCCCAGCATCTGCATATAGGCGATGAGAGCGTCGAGTTCGGAAATCATGTCCGGATTGCCGTCAAAGTCGCGGATCTGCGCCTTCGGATAGCGGGCCAGCAGCGCATCATAGTTGTCGCCGAACGGCTCCACCTGCGCCTTGATGTCGGCTTCCGCGTTCTCG
>JANQMQ010000635.1 GCA_028279995.1 Candidatus Phaeomarinibacter sp.
CGGATTACGTTCGTGTTTGCCGGCGCCATGGCTGCCCCCGTCGAGAAATATCATTAGCTCAGTCCGGACTTGACATAGCACAGCGGGCCGCCCTCCGGAATTTCCAGTCCTGCAGAATGGCGCGCCCGGACTATTTTGACAATACATATGCCAATTGTTTCAGCAGCACGTCCTCCGGCCGCAACTGGCGGCAGCTCTCAATGGTATTCGGCATAGAGGTCCGGCAGAAAACCGGCGAGGTGATTCATCTCCATGCCGCAATGCACCAGCATCTCCTGCCCCAGATTGGCCGACAGCGTACGTCGCTGCATCCAGCGCGAGCCAAGCACGCGATTGCGCAAGCCGTTGCGGCGATTGCCCCGAACATGCGGCTTTCCGAGCCAGAACCGGCTGCGCATTTCAGCACCGTCATCCGTCTGCCTGATCTGATGAATGAGATAGCCGACGGTGATGGGTGCCTGTTGCAGATCAACGCGCCCACAGACCAGCGCCGACGTACCGCTGCCAGTCAGATCGACGTCGGGGCCGAAGAACTCCTCAGGATCCAGGAACGTGATGATGATCCTTTCCAGCCGGCTGCCGATATACTCAGTGACGTAGTGGGACGTCATGTATTTCTCCCGGTCGGTCAGGGAAGGATCATCGCCGCGCATCTCGCGCGTGCCGTTGTCCACATGGGCGCGCGGGTGCCAGAGCTTGTAGCGCTGGGCCTCCATGTAGTGCCAGCCCATCCACCACTCGAACATGGCACCGGTCGCGCGCGGCATCCGGGTCCGGACGGCGACGAAGGTGCGTCCGCTGGGCAGGGTGGTGAAGCCGTTCTCAAGGGGCAGATAGCCCGGCTTTAGTAGTTCTGCGGCATCTTCAAGATCGAACGCCAGCTCGGGGGCTTGGGGCCCATGAACCAGCGCATCAATGACCTGCGGCTGCATGGGCGCCATGTCCGGCTGCCAGAACCGGGCATAAGGCTTGCCGTCCAGGTCTCCTGGACGCATGCCCAGATAGGCTTCATGCCGCTTTTTCATTTGCCAATTGACTCCTGGCGCGCATTTCTTTTTATTATACATATGGATTATAAAAAAGCAACCACCGAACGACGGCGCGGCAAGCGCTCCGCACAAGAAGCTGACGAGACCCGGCGCGGGATACTTGCTGCCGCCGGGCGGCACTTCGCGGCGGAGGGTTTCGGGGCCGCCAGCCTGCGGGACATTGCCGACAGCGCCGGCACGACCCATGGAATGATCCGGCATTACTTCGGCACCAAGGATGATCTGTGGAAAGCGGTCGTCGACGATTTCATCGGTCAGGTCGCCGAGCGCCAGTTGCCCCTGTTCGACAAGATTGATGACGTTGATCCGGTGGAGCTGCTCAAGGCCTTCACAACGCAGTTCATGCGGCAGACGGCAGCGATGCCCGAGGTTGCAAAGCTGATGCTGAAGGATGGCAGCGAACCGGGCCCGCATCTCGACCATCTGGTGGCGCGCATCCTGCCCGTGCATGAGCAGATCACACCGGTGTTCGAGCGCGTCCAGAAGGCCGGGCACCTCAAGCAGCACGACCCGGAGTCGTTCTTCATTTTCCTGGTGATGCTTGGCTCAATTCCCTTCGCGCTCGCCCCATTCACCAACACATTCTACGCCGACGACATCGCGAGCGATGCAGGCATCGACGCACATATCGACCGTGTGCTGCGCACGCTGTTTCCCGAAACCACATAGACGCGGGGGCGCGCAGCCCACAGAAGGAAGAGACAATGAGAAAGATACTCATCGTGACAGCGGGCATCGCTGCCATTGCGGTCATGGGGATTGCTGTCCTCCTCAACTCGGGACCCGAGCTGCATGATCCCTCAGACCTGTCCGACTTCATCGGCACGCCGGACAGTCCGATCATCATCAAGGATGTTTCCGGGCTGGAAGACGAGGTCATCATTGACCGGGACATGGGTGTGGAAACGCGCGACGGGGTTCGGCTCTCCGCGAATGTCTATCGTCCGAAGACGGAAGGCCCCTTCCCCGTTGTGATGATGCTAACCGCCTACCACAAGGACGAAGGGCCGAACCAGTATCCCGACTACATACGCCGAAATGCGACACCGGACTACGACATGGGCCGCATTGTCGTCAGTCCGTGGACCCCGTGGGAAGGGCCGGACCCGGCCTACTGGGTGCAGCAGGGCTACGCGGTGGTGACGCTGGACAGCCGCGGCTATGGAAAATCAGAAGGCGTGGCCAGTGTTCTGAGCATGCAGGACCGGCATGATTTTCACGACGCCATCACCTGGGCCGGGACACAGGAGTGGAGCAACGGCAATGTGGGCCTGACGGGTGTCTCCTACCTTGCCATTGCGCAATGGGTGGCGGCCAGCAGTGCGCCGGAACATCTCAAGGCCATCATGCCGTGGGAGGGCCAGAGCGATAACTATCGCGAAGTGCTGTTTCACGGCGGCATTCCGGAAACGGCCTTTACCGAGTTCTGGCTGACACGGGTGCGCAGCAAGGCCAATGACATCAACCTGCCGCCGGCAGCGATCGTCAATTTTGCCGGGGAACGGCCGATGCTGATGAAGTGGCTGCAGGAAAACGTGATGCCCCCGTGCGGCATTGCGCTGGAGGACATC
>JANQMQ010000640.1 GCA_028279995.1 Candidatus Phaeomarinibacter sp.
AAGGCTTCCGGCATGGTGTCGCGCTCAAACAGATACATGATGACCGCGGCGGCGTAGATCACCAGCAGCGCGATGACGGCGGCCACCAGCAGCTGCCGCCAGGTGGAGCGCAGCACGCGTATGACGACACGCGCCGGTTCAAAATACTTCGCCAGCTTGAACAGCCGGGCCAGACGGAATGCGCGCAGCCAGGCAAGGTCCGCGCCGATGAAACCGGTGACAAACAGCATGATCAGCTCAGGCCCGAAGGCCAGAAAATCCATCGAAAGCCAGAAGCGCCCGGCATAGCGAGCCCGGTTGCCAAGGCCGGAGACACCCCGCGTCTCACCGGCGCACCAGAGCCTGAGGCAGAACTCCAATGCAAATAGAACCAGAATGGCGTCGTTCGCCAGATCCAGAATGCGGGCAGTCCGTGGCGACAGCCCGTCCATCGTCTCGACGGTAAACAGCACGACGCTGAGAATGATCAGTGTCAGGACAACCCAGTTGATCGGCGACAGGCCTCGCCCGTCCCAGGAATCCAGCAAAAGCTGCCGGTCAAACCAGCTGCGTGCGTTGGAGGCTCCCTGTTCATAGGGAGGTTCTTCGTCATGCCGGGCGGTCATGCGCAGTATCCCGCATCAGATGCAGCCAGCGAATCACTGGCAGCCAATGCGACACATTAACCCCGCAGCGTGCCGCCCGTCGCCTTGTGCACGGACGCGACGATTTTCTCGGACACGGCATCAATGTCCTTGTCCGTCATCGTCTTGCCTGTGGGCTGCAGGGTGACTTCGATGGCTACCGATTTGCTGTCCACCTCAATGCCCGGCCCTTCATAGATGTCGAAGACCCGCGCATCGGTGATGAGCTTCTTGTCGGCGGCCCTTGCGGCCTTGAGCACAGCCTCCCCAGCCACATCCTTGGTGACCACGAACGCGAAGTCGCGGCGCACCGGCATCAGATCCGCAGCATCAAGCGGTGGCTTGGAGCGTGTGGCCTTCTTTCGTGGTGCCGGAATGGCATCAAGATAGACCTCGAAGGCGGCCACGCGGCCGGACAGGCCCATTGCTTCCACAGCGCGTGGATGCAACTCGCCGAACTGTGCCAGCACGACCTTCGGCCCAAGCGTCAGCAGGCCTGAGCGGCCCGGGTGATACCAGTCCGCAGCCCCCGCCGAGACCTGCGCATTGGCAGCAGGACCGCCCGCTGCTGCAAGAGCTGCCAGTGCGTCTTCTTTGGCTGTGAAGACATCGGGGTCCGAGGTGTCCTGCCAGTCCCGCGTCGTGTTGCCGGCCCGCAGACCAGCCGCAGACGTGCTCTGGCCTTCAGGTGTTTCATTGGCGTAGTGGGCACCGACTTCAAACAGCGCGACGTCCCGCATGCCCCGGTCGATGTTGCGCTGGGCAGCTGCGGCAAGCGTCGCCAGAATGCTCGGGCGCATGTCGGAGAGCTCTGACGAAATCGGATTCGCCAGCTCAAGCGCCTTCTGGCCACCGCCGAAAAGCTCTGCCTGCTGCTTGGAGCAGAACGCCCATGTGACAGCTTCTGACAGACCGCGTGCGGCCAGGCCCCGGCGGGCCTGTCGGACGCGGGACTGCATCGGCGTGAGGATCGGCTTGGCAACCGCATGCAGACGCGGCAGTGGCGTCGGCTTCACTTCGTTGATGCCGTGCACGCGCACGGCCTCCTCAACGAGATCGGCAGAGCCATGTACATCCGGACGCCACGACGGCGGCGTCACCTGAGCAGGAAATGCTGTCCGGTCGCTCTCGAAACCAAGCGCATCCAGAATGGAGAAGATGCGGTCGTCATCCAGATCAAGACCTGTCAGCTTGCCAACGCGCGCTGTATCGAACGCGATCTGGCGCCGCCATTCGGGAAGGGCCCCGGCGCTTTCGACGGTACTGGCCTCACCACCGCACATATCAAGAATGAGCTGCGTGGCCATCTCCATGCCGTCATGGGCGAATTCAGGGTCCACCCCGCCCTCGAACCGGGACCGGGCATCAGCC
>JANQMQ010000665.1 GCA_028279995.1 Candidatus Phaeomarinibacter sp.
CGGCGAACTCGTCAGGCGTCACGAAGCGTTCAACCGGGTGATGCTTGCGGGTTGGCTGGAGGTACTGGCCGATGGTCAGGAAATCGACGCCGGCGGAGCGCAGGTCATCCATGAGTTGAAGCACTTCATCGCGTTCCTCGCCCAGACCAACCATGATGCCGGACTTGGTGAACACCGTTGGGTCCAGTTCCTTTGCCCGCTCAAGCAGGCGCATGGAATGGTAGTAGCGCGCGCCGGGGCGCACCCGCAAATACAGCGACGGCACGGTCTCCAGATTGTGGTTGAACACGTCCGGCCGGGCATCGATGACGGTTTCCAGAGCGCCGTCCTTGCGCAGAAAGTCCGGCGTCAGAATTTCAATTGTCGTCCTGGGCGCCTGCCGCTGGATGGAGCGGATGACCTTGGCGAAATGCTCCGCCCCGCCATCGGCCAGATCATCCCGGTCGACACTGGTGATCACCACATGGGCCAGGTCGAGCTTGGCAACAGCTGCGCCGACATTTTCAGGCTCGTCTTCATCCAGCGCTGCGGGCAGGCCTGTCTTTACGTTGCAGAAGGCACAGGCCCGCGTGCAGGTATCCCCCATGATCATCATGGTGGCATGGCGTTGCTCCCAGCACTCGCCGATATTGGGGCACGCAGCCTCTTCACACACCGTGTTGAGCTTGTGTTCCTTCACGATGGCGCGCGTTGCGGCATAGCCCTTGGAGACAGGCGCCTTGACGCGAATCCATTCCGGCTTGCGCAGAATGGGCGTCTCCGGCCGGTTTTCCTTTTCAGGATGGCGGGGCCGGTCTTTAGAAACCGTATCAAGAACTGTAACCATGGCGCGGCGGACCGATTCAGTGAGGAGCGCAATCTAAGGTAATATCCTAACATATAGGCTTGCAGGCGGGGATTTCAGCGGCGGCATATCTGCACCGCCCGGATTGCAGGACAATACGCACCTAGTCGAAGGCAAACTGGCCTCCGAGAATACCGCGCGACCCGTCTTCAAACTCGAGCGCCATGTGCAGGGCCTCGAACTCGATATGCTTGAGTGTCTCTTGATCATAGTGACCGCGTACGATCATCGGTTTGCAGCTCGTAGCAACCTGCCGATACATATCTGCTGTTTGTTGCGCCAGGTCGTCTGCATATATGTCATGCAGGGTTTTGCCCGTCAGCTTGTGCTGGATGCGCTCTTCAATCTGGCTGCCCACCAGCCGGAACCGGAAATCCGTTCCCACTGGTTCAGCGATAAACAAACCCTGCAACAGCTTGGGAATGTGCAGGGGGTCAAAGTCCAGGCGTGCCAGAGCGCCGCCTGTCTGCCGGTGCTTATTCCAGTATGAAAGTAGGGCTTTATTATTAGGATGCCCCGGTTCTTCCACGGGCCCGGACGTATAGTCCAGCGTTTTTGGTTCTTCTTTTAACATCCCCCCATTGTCAGGGAGCGCCAGTTACCAATTGGCAAAGTTCTCTTTATGCATCCAGCCGAAAACAGCAGGTTTACTCAGCGGCCTGCAGTGCCGTTGCGTATGCATCTGCGTTCCAGCCCGGATAGCGCTCCCTAGTGCGTGCCAGGGTACGCGGTGTCCAGTAGGGGTCGCCTGGCATCGGAATGCCGATCAATGCGAGCTGTTCAGGTGAGGCGTTGTCAAAAATCGTCTCCCACGGCTTCATGAAATGATACGGCCAGGCTGACCAGCCGATCAGTTCATTGCCGGCCCGCTTGAAGCTTGCCGTCAGGGTAAAGCGGCGTGCGCCCGGCAAAGTCAGATTGGTGCCGCGATGAAAGACATCGATGCCATAAGCAAAGACGGACCCGGCTGGTGCCGCCCCTGATTTTTCCAGCGGCTTCAGCTTTGCCTGATCGCCATCGTCGGGAAACTGCGGACGGCGGCCATTCATGACAGTGTCGCCGTCCGGCTGGGTCACGTAGTGGATGGCTCCATGTTCGTCGGTCACATCGGTCGCGTAGATCATGATGTTGATCGTCCGCTCACGGACATCATCAGACGGCACAATCAAAGTATGATTTTTGAAGTCACAATGAAATGTCTGGTCATAGTCCGCACCGCCCGTGTACTTGGCCCAGCTGTGGCTCTGGTAGAGATGCACATCATCCACCTGCAGCGCAGCGCGCGCCAGCTCCGCAAGCGCCGGGTGCATGCCCAGCAGGTTGAGCGCGGGCGAGCAGTTGAACGGCATGTCATCGAAATGGGCGAACTGTTCAATCTCAAATTGGCCGATTGAGCCCGCCTTCTTGTTGTCGCGTGCGGCACTCTGCGCGCCGGGTGCCTTGTCGCCATACAGTGTCTCGAAGTCCTGCACGACCGGTGCGAGTTCTTCGGCGGTGAAAAAGTTCTTGATCAGGACCGCGCCATCACGGTTCCACGCTGCGATATCGTCATCCGTGAAACGACGGGCCGGTGATGAAGTCGGCATTCCACTCATCAGGCGTCCTCCCAAACGCATTCGTCTTGTGACGCAAGCCTAACGTTCCTGTCCGCTTAATCAAATGGCGTGTTCAAACGCCTGTGGCTCCGCATGGAGTTCATGCAGAGAGATGAGGGTGCGGGAGCGCTGGGTCGCAGCGGTTCCGACGTCAAAGAATAAAGTGCCGCTTGCCAGCGCTCACCGCACAGCGTCTTCCAGCAGACTGCACCACGCCTCGTCCTGAGACAGATGACGGGCATTACCCGCGTCACCGGCCATAGTTCCGCACTTGCGGCGAGGATACACGTCAGTCCACCCGCACCCG
>JANQMQ010000666.1 GCA_028279995.1 Candidatus Phaeomarinibacter sp.
GCGCTGGGTTTCCCCGGCGAACATGTCGCCCATGGCGATGTCATCAGACTCGTCCGTTTCCACAGAGATCACGTCGATCTCTTCAATTGCACCGCTCCCTTTGATCCGCAGGCGAATGTCGCGGGCCGTGGTGCGGACAAGTGTTGAGAGTTCTTCCTCAAAAATCCGGGCGATCTGCGAGGGGTGCTCCACATAGTGGTAGTTGCCCGCACCGTTTTCAGCGATGGCCTGCATCAGGTTCTCGTCATAGTCGAGGCCAAGGCCAATTGTTGAAATGCGCACACCATCACGCCGGGCGCCACGCACCTGGCGGGCAATGTCATAGGGGTCCGTGATGCCCTGATTGGCCAAACCATCGGACAGGAGCACAACGCGGTTGAGCTCGGAGCGGTCAAAGTGGTCCAGCACTTCATCGACGCCACGCATCATGCCGCCGGTAAGGTTGGTGCTGCCGCGCGACGTCAAGCTGTCGATGCGGCGGTGAATTTCGCGGACGCCTTCAACGGGCGATGACGGCCACAGGACGTTTATGCGGTCGTCGTACTCGACAATGGCCACACGGTCGCGCGGGTCCAGCAGATCCACCATCAGCTTGGCGGCGCGCTTGGCGTATTCAAGTTTGCCCTTGTCTTCCATGGAGCCGGAGCGGTCCAGCACGAGGGCCAGATTGACCGGCGGACGGTCCTGGATGCCAGGCCAGGCTTCGCGCGGTGAATGCACTTCGATCATCAGATGAATGGTCGAGGTCTCGCCCTTGCGGATGATCGGCTGGTCGTAGCTGACCTTGGCATCCAAAGCCTCAACTTCGGCGCGCGCCTTGCTAGTAAAAGCGCCAGCGACCAGAAGCAACGCAAAGGCAAGCGCCGCAAATAGCCCGGCACGCGCAAAGCGGCCACCGAACTGGCGGGTGAATTCCTGGGTGTGCATGTGATCCCTCCCCTGGGATGTCGATCAATGGGCAGGATCATCACCACGCAATGGGGCTGCGAACGGGAAGGAATGTGGCAAAGGGAAGGTGATTTGCGGGCGTTATTCGGACCAGCCATCACAAATTGGTGCGCGGATTGGAGCGGGTGAAGAGAATCGAACTCTCGTCGTCAGCTTGGGAAGCTGCTGCTCTACCATTGAGCTACACCCGCCTGCGCGCCGTCCTGCAGGCGCGGACGTTAGTCCAAGAGATGCCGCGCTGACAAGGAAGATCAGCCGAACAGCCAGATCAGCAGCCATGGCAGCACCAGTGCTGTCGCGATACCGTTGATACCCATGGCAACGCCGGAGAACGTGCCGGTCTCCTCACCTTCCTGAAACGCTCGGGCTGTGCCGATGCCATGGGCTGCTGTCCCCAGGGCCACACCGTGGGCTTCCGGATCGGCAATGCCCATGCGGTTCAACAGCCAGGGACCTGCAATGGCCCCGATGATGCCGGTGACGATGACGATGGCCGCAGCTAGCAGGGGCAAGCCGCCCGTGGTCTGGGCAATACCCATGGCAATGGGTGTCGTGACGGATTTCGGCGCAAGCGAAATCAGGGTCTCCAACTCGGCGCCCAGTACCCATGCCGTGCCCAACGCCGTTGCCACGGCTGTCGCTGACCCGGCGCCGATGGCGAGGAGCAACGGAGCTGCCGCCGCGCGCACCTTCGGCCAATTGCGGAACAGTGGAATAGCCAGTGCAACAGTTGCAGGACCGAGCAGGAGCAACAGCCACTCGCCACCTTTCTGATAGACCTCATGCGGTGTACCCGTCGCCAGCATCACCAGGATGACGGGAATGGAGGCCACCAGAACCGGGTTGGCCAGCGGATTGCCCTTCACCCGGCGGGCAAGTGCGAGAGCACCCAGATAGGCGATGATGGTGATACCGAGCCAGACCAGGGCGCTCATGTCACATCACCCGTTCGTTTTCTGGCCCAGACGAATACAAGACCTGCAACGACGAGCCCCGCCAGCGTGCTGACGACAATGGCAATCACCAATGGCCCGCCATCGCGGGCAAGCAGTCCGAGATGGGCCATGAGCCCGACACCCGCGGGTACAAAAAACAGATTGAGATGGCGCAGAAGAAAGTCTGACATCCTCCCCAGGCCATCTGGCACGCCGCCTGCTATCGCAAGTGCAAGAAGCATAAGAAGCAGGCCGGCGACGGCACCGGGCACCGGAATGCTCATGCCCTGCATGAATGCCGTGCCGACGAGTTGCGCAGCGACAAGTGCAACAGCGCCGCCAAGTAGCGCACCGATCAGGCGTATCACGTGACCTGTCCGGATGCTTTGAAGTGTTTGGAGAGCTTGAGGCCCTGACGCTGATAGTTCGAGCCCAGATCCTGGCCGTAGAGCGCTTCCGGACGGCTGGCCATATGCTCATAGACCAGACGGCCAATGGTCTGGCCGTGTTCCAGAATGAACGGAACTTCATGGCTGCGGACTTCCAACACCGCCCGGGCGCCGGCCCCGTGGGCCTCTGCCGCGCCGAAGCCGGGATCAAAGAAGCCCGCATAGTGGACGCGGAACTCGCCGACGAGCGGGTCATAGGGAACCATCTCAGCAGCATAATCAGCGGGTATCTGAACCGCCTCCCGGCTGGCGAGAATGTAGAACTCGTCCGGGTCCAGAATGATGCGGGTGTCTCCGCGTACATATACCGGGTCCCAGAAGTCCAGCACGTCATAGGCGCCGATACGATCCACGTCTATGAGGCCAGAATGGCGTTTCGCGCGATAGCCGATCAGGCCTGTTTCATCGTTGCCGCGCAGGTCAACACTCAGGGTGATGCCGCGCGCGTCATTGATGGGTGCAGTGCCGGCGTCAGACGTGCCGGTGATGAGGCCTGCTTCCGCCTGAAGACGCAGCATCTCCTCCGGCGCAACCATGGCGTCACCCCGGCGCAGGCGCAGCTGCGACAGGCGCGAGCCGGTGCGCACAAGAATCGAAAATGTTCGAGGACTGATCTCGGCGTAAAGTGGACCATTGTAACCGGCCGGTATCTGGTCGAATTCAATGCCGCCGTCGGCGATGACGCGGGTGAAGACGTCGAGGCGTCCCGTGGAGCTCTTTGGATTGGCCGCAGCCGTCAGCGTATCTGGCAGAGCCAGACTTTCCAGCAGCGGCACAAGATAGACGCACCCGGTTTCAAGGACGGCCCCGTCCCGCAGGTCTATCTCGTGGAGTTTCAGGCTTTCCAGCTTGTGCGCGACCGGCTCACCATGGCCGGGGAGGAAGCTAGCGCGCACCCGAAACGCCTTTTCACCCAGACGCAGATCAAGGCTGGCGGGCTGAATTTGCTTTTCAGCCGTCGGAATGGGTGCATTGATGACGCCTTCGTTCCACAGGGCGGCAATCTCGCTGGCGGGTAGAATGCCCGGCCTGGTCTCAGGCGCGAGGCCGGGATTTGCGGGTTTTGGGGCAGCGGCGGTCATGGTGGCGGTGTCTTTCGCGTTCAGATTGGAGAGCATCATAGACCGATTCAGGGCTGCTTGACCCTACTTGCGCAGCGGCGTATGACTCGCCTCGTTGACAGGGCTCATCGGGGCCTTGGACACAAATCGTGGTGATTTGAGCCGACCGGCTTGCGGCCACGTTAAACAACAGCGCTAAAAGGTCGGACGGGCGCCCCCCGGCCTTTTGTGTTTTTGACCCGCCATTTGGTGGAGGCGAAAACAGGCCGGGTTTTCTTTTGGGCGTTTGAAGGAGAAAGCCCCATGGGCGAGCCGACAAACAGCAACTCGACGACTGGACAGTCTGACCGCAAATTGCGTCCGCAAACCGAAATGGTTCACGGCGGCACACTGCGCACGCCGTTTGGCGAGACGTCGGAAGCGATGTTTTTGACGTCCGGCTATGTCTATGACAGCGCCGAACAGGCTGAAGCACGCTTCAAGGGCGAAGATGACGGGTTTGTTTACTCGCGCTTTGCCAATCCGACCGTGCGGATGTTCGAAGAGCGGATGATCGCGCTCGAAGGCGCTGAGGCTGCGCGCGCCACGGCCACAGGCATGGCAGCGGTCACCGCCTCCATGCTGTGCCAGTTGAGCGCCGGCGACCATGTTGTCGCGGCCCGGGCATTGTTCGGGTCCTGCCGTTACATCGTTGAGGATCTGCTGCCGCGCCTGGGCGTTGAAAGCACGCTGGTGGACGGCTGCGACCTGGAGCAGTGGCGTCAGGCCCGGCGACCGAACACGAAAGTGTTCTTTCTCGAAACACCCACAAATCCCACTTTGGACATTATCGACCTGAAAGCGGTCGCCGATATCGCCCATGAGGCCGACGCAAGGCTGGTCGTAGACAATGTCTTTGCGACGCCTGTGCTGCAAAAACCCATGGAATTCGGCGCAGATGTGGTGGTTTATTCAGCCACCAAGCACATTGACGGCCAGGGCCGCTGCCTGGGCGGTGTAGTGCTGGGATCAGACGAATTCGTCACCGACCATCTGGCAAACTTCTTGCGGCAGACCGGTCCGGCGCTGAGCCCATTCAACGCCTGGGTTATGCTTAAGAGCCTGGAGACACTGGATTTGCGGGTGCAGCGCCATTGTGAAAATGCCATTGCGGTTGCCGATTTCCTCGGCGCGCAGGAGAAGATCGCGCGGGTCATCTACCCAGGGCGGTCTGACCACCCGCAGCACAATCTCGCCGCGGCACAGATGAAACTGCCCGGCAACATGATTGCGTTTGAGGTGAAAGGCGGCAAAGAGGCGGCGTTCCGGCTCGCTAACCAACTTGGCGTAATCAAGATCAGCAACAACCTCGGGGATGCTAAAAGCCTCATCACGCACCCTGCGACAACGACACATCAGCGGCTAACCCCGGAAGCGCGCGCGGAACTTGGCATATCAGATGCAATGCTCCGCCTTTCCGTCGGCCTGGAAGACGCTGCTGACCTGACAGACGATATCGGTTTTGCGCTGGATGCAGCCTAGAGCCTAAAGACAAAAACAAGGACGTGCTGCAGAATGGCAGACCCGATTTTCATGGAGTTCGCGCAGGCGGACATGGATGGCGACATGATTGAAGACGACTTCTTCTATGATGCGCTGACCCGCAACATCCGTGTGCGGGTGCGTCCGGTCTATCTTGATGACCAGTCCGAGCCGTCCGAGGACCACTATGTGTGGGCCTATGAGGTGGAAATCGAGAATGAGGGCGGCGAGAGCGTCCAGTTGCAGGACCGCTACTGGCGTATCACAGATGCCTATGGCCGCGTACAGGAAGTGCGCGGCGATGGTGTGGTCGGCGAGCAGCCGGTGATCGAGCCGGGCGAGTGTTTTGAATATACCTCCGGTGCACCACTGCCGACACCGTCCGGTATCATGAGCGGGAGCTACGGCATGATGTCCGGCGGCGGCGAACGCTTTGACGTGGTCATTCCCGCCTTTTCTCTAGACAGCCCACACGACTTCAAGAGCGTCAACTAGCGCTCCATACGTCTCGCGCACTAAACTTGCCACTGATTGATTCATTCGTGATGCCGATAAGGGAGCATACCCTTGGCGCTGTTTGACGCGCGGCCCATTCTGCTGGTGGTGGGCATTCTGCTCGTGACACTGGGCATCTCCATGGTGCTGCCGGCATTGTACGACGCTGCCGTGGCCAATCCGGACTGGCAGGTGTTTCTGGCTTCCGCCATTGTCACCGTCTTCTTTGGCGTCACGCTGGCCCTCATGAACTGGGGCAGTGCCGGGGACATGACCCTCAAGCAGGCATTCGTGCTGGTACCAGCCGTGTGGATGGCGCTGGTTGTGTTCGGCGCTCTGCCCTTCGCCTTCTCAGAACTCAACCTGTCCTACACGGATGCCTTCTTCGAAAGCATGTCCGGCCTTACCACGACGGGATCCACCGTCATCGTCGGCCTTGATACCGTTCCACCGGGCCTCCTGTTGTGGCGCTCCCTGCTGCAATGGCTGGGCGGTATCGGCATCATCGTGATGGCGGTGAGCATTCTGCCGATGCTGCAAGTAGGTGGCATGCAGCTCTTCAAGGTGGAAGCGTTTGATACGCCGGACAAGGTGCTGCCGAGTGCAGCCGGGCTCGCAGGCACGATCACGACTGTCTATGTGGTCTTCACGGTAGCGACCGCCTTTGCCCTGTGGGCGGCAGGCATGAACTTCTTCGACGGCATCAACCACGCGATGACAACGATTGCCACCGGGGGCTATTCAACGCGCGATGCTTCCGTGGGCTTTTATGACAGCGCGCTCATCCACTACATCATCATCGCCGGAATGATTGCGGGCAGCCTGCCCTTCGTCCTCTACATCCAGGCGTTTCGCGGCAAGGTCGGCCCCCTGCTGGCCGATACCCAGGTACGGGTTTTCCTTGGTATTCTGGCGGCGGCGACCATCGCCATGGTGATCTACCAGATCACTCGCGGCATTGAAGACACGCTGGAAGCGCAGGTGCGCTTTGCTGCATTCAATGTCGTGTCCGTGATGACCGGCACCGGCTATGCCACCCAGAACTACAGTGCCTGGGGCCCCTTCGCGATTGCGTTGTTCTTTATGCTGATGTTTATCGGTGGGTGCTCCGGTTCCACATCCTGCGGCCTCAAGATTTTTCGGGTTCAGGTGATCGCGGCGACGTGCATGAGCCATCTGCGGCGCATGATCTATGCCCATGGGGTGTTCATTCCCCACTACAACCACCGGGCCATTCCTGAAAGCGTATCCGCTTCAGTAATGAGTTTCTTCTTTCTCTACATTGCCTGCTTCGGCGTGCTTGCCCTGCTGCTGACCTTTACCGGGCTTGACCCGCTGACGGCACTTTCTTCCGCCGCGACCTCGATTGCCAATGTAGGGCCGGGTCTCGGGCCAGACGTCGGACCGTCAGCAAATTTTGCGGGTATTCCGGATACGGCAAAATGGCTGATGGCGCTGGGGATGCTGATCGGGCGGCTCGAGCTCTTTACCGTTCTTATTCTCTTCTCGCGCATTTTTTGGCGCTCATAACCCTCCAGAACTGCACTTTTGCCTGTACAGGCGGCGCGTTTCCCCTAGTCTTTCTGTCAGAGAAAGAGAGCCGGCCAACAAACGAGCCAAACTCTCGACACTAGGGAACGTTATTGGGGAGGGTGTCCAATGGACAGCTTTGTAACCGGTGCGACCGGTTTTATCGGCCGGCATTTGCTGGGAAATCTTCTGGCCCGCAAAGGCAAGATCTATGTGCTGGTGCGCTCCGGCTCCAAGGGCAAGATCAAGAGCCTGATTGACGATCTGTCAGAAAAGACACCCAACGCCGCTGACCGGATCATTCCGGTGACGGGCGATCTTGGCAAATCCAGACTCGGCGTGTCGCCAAAGCAGATTACGGCTCTCAAGGGCAAGATAGGCAACGTGTTTCATCTGGCGGCGATCTATGACATCGCCAATGAAGACGCGGACAGCCAGATCAAGGCCAATGTGGAAGGCACCCGCAATGCGGTGACCTTTGCAGAAGCGGTCAAGGCAAAGTGCTTCCATCACACAAGCTCCATTGCCGCAGCCGGGCTGTTCAACGGCTACTGGCGCGAGGACATGTACGAGGAATGGGAAGAAAACGACCACCCCTACTTCCGCACCAAGCACGACTCCGAAAAAGTGGTCCGCGAAGACTGCACCATTCCCTGGCGTATCTATCGCCCCGGCATCGTGGTGGGCCACAGCGAGACTGGCTTCATCGACAAGATCGACGGGCCCTACTTCTTCTTCAAGATGCTTCAGCGCATCCGCAATTCTGTTCCACGCTGGCTGTCACTGGTGGGCCTTGAAGGCGGCTACATGAACATCGTGCCGGTGGACTATGTTGCCGACTCCATGGACCACATCGCCCACAAGGCCGGACAGAACGGCAAGACGTTCCACCTGACCAATCCTGACGGCATGCGGGTCGGCGACGTGCTCAACACGTTTGCTCGCGCCGGCCATGGCCCCGAATTCGCCATGCGGATTGACGCAGGCATTTTCGAGTTCATCCCCAAGGCCGTGCGCGACGGCATCAAGAACCTGCCGCCCGTGCGTACAATTTCAGACGGCGTGCTCGCGGATTTCGGCATTCCCCGCGCCACGATGAAGTTCTTCAACTATCCAACCAAGTTCGACAATCGCGATACGGCGGCAGCGCTCAAGGGCTCGGGCATCAAGTGCCCGCCGCTGGAAGACTATGCGGCAGTGCTCTGGGACTACTGGGAACGTAACCTTGATCCCTCTCTCTTCCAGGACCGGACGCTGTCGGGTGCCGTCAAAGGCAAGGTGGTGATTGTCACCGGCGCCACGTCCGGTATCGGTCTTGCCGTGGCTGAGAAGCTGGTGGCCGCAGGCGCGACGACAGTGATTGCCGCACGGACGGCCGAGACTCTGGCCGAAACCAAGGTGCACCTGCAGAAGAAGGGCAAAGGCAAGGTTCACGCCTACACACTGGACGCTGCCGAAATCGAAGACTGCGACAAGTTCGTGAAGAAGGTGATCGACGATCTGGGACGTGCAGACGTTCTGGTCAACAATGCCGGTCGTTCGATCCGCCGCTCGGTGTCGCTGTCTTATGACCGCTTCCACGACTTTGAGCGCACGATGCAGCTCAACTACTTTGGCGCGCTGCGGCTCATCATGGGCTTCCTGCCGCATATGGTGGAACAGAACAACGGGCACATCATCAACATCCTGTCGATCGGTGTGCAGGCGAACCAGCCGCGCTTCTCAGCCTATGTGGCGTCGAAATCCGCATTGGGTGCCTTCTCATCCTGTGCGGCACCGGAGTTCCAGCACAACAACATCAACTTCACCAACGTGTACATGCCGCTGGTGCGCACGCCGATGATTGCGCCGACCAAGATGTATGATCACGTGCCGACCCTGTCGCCGGACGACGCAGCCGGGCTGATCTGCCGGGCGATCATCGAGAAGCCGACGAGCGTCAGCACGCGCCTTGGGACATTTGCCCAGGTGCTGTGGGCGCTCGCACCAAAGGCCATGAACACGATCTTCAACACCACCTATCGGTTGTTCCCGGATTCAGATGCCGCCAAGGGCAGCAAGCCCGGAGACAAGGCGCAACCCAAGGTCAGCAACGAAGCCGTGGCGCTGGCAGCGCTTACCCGCGGTATTCATTGGTAGAGGGTACTGGTAACCGGCACACCCCGGTCGGGTGTTACTCGCCCGGCCGGGGAATACGGCGGATGTTGTCGCGTTCAGCAATGCGGGCGTCCGCGTCTTCCATGGCTTCCGCATCAATGTCGAGAATACGCGGGGACCTTTTGCGCCCGAAAAGGGCGCGAGCATCTTCCTGGATACCAAGGATGGCGGGTACGACCAGCAACACCAGGAAGGTGGCGGTCGCCAGCCCCCAGGCCAGCGTAATGGCCATGGGCAGCAGGAACTGGGCCTGAAGACTTGTTTCAAACAGCAACGGCGTGAGGCCACCCACTGTCGTGAGGGAGGTCAGCAACACGGCACGTAGCCGGTCCTGTACGCCACCGATGACCGCGTCCCGCACGCTTTCGCCCTCATCCAGCCGATTGTCGATCTGGTTCACCAGAATGATCGAGTCATTCACGAGAATGCCGGCCAGGCCCAGCAAGGCAACAAAGCTCAGGATCGTCAGGTCGAAACCCATGACCAGATGGCCGAGGACCGCACCGACAAGCCCGAACGGAATGATCGACATCACAACGATGGGCCGGGCGTAACTGGCAAAGACCCATGCCAGAATGCAAGCTCAATACACCAA
>JANQMQ010000669.1 GCA_028279995.1 Candidatus Phaeomarinibacter sp.
GAGCCCGCCCCGTGTTCGGTAAACAGTTCGAGCAGTACCGCGTGGGGAACCCGGCCGTCGAGAATGACGGCTGCTTCCGTGCCGGCTGCGCGTGCTTCGAGGCAGGTCTCGATCTTCGGGATCATGCCGCCTGAAATGGTGCCGTCGGCGATCAGTGCCTTGGCGTCGTCAGGCGTGATGTTAGTCAGCAGATCGCCATCCTTGTTAAGCACCCCCCGCACATCCGTCAGCATCAACAGGCGCTTGGCATCCAGGGCACCGGCAATGGCGCCGGCTGCCGTATCCGCATTGATGTTGTAGGTATGACCGTCGTCAGATACCCCGATGGGTGCAATCACCGGGATCAGATCAGATCCGAGGAGCACCTTGAGAACATCCGGATTGATTTCCTCCGGCTCCCCAACGAAGCCAAGGTCCAGCACGCGCTCGATATTGCTGTCGCTGTCCTGAACGGTCTTTTCCATTTTCCTCGCGACGATCAGCCGGCCATCCTTGCCGGACAAGCCGACGGCCTTGCCGCCCGCCTGATTGATGGCTGTAACGACCTCGCCATTGATCTTGCCTGACAGCACCATCTCAACGACTTCGACGGTCGCCTTGTCGGTGACGCGCAGGCCTTCGCGAAACTCGCTTTCGATCGCCAGACGCTTGAGCATCGACCCGATCTGCGGGCCGCCGCCATGGACGATGATGACATTGATGCCGACCTGCTTGAGAAGAACGATGTCGCGGGCGAACTGGGCGGCGAGCCTGTCGTCGCCCATGGCGTGTCCGCCATATTTTACAACGACGATCTTGTCCTCATAGCGCTGCATATAGGGGAGCGCCTCAGAGAGGATGTGGGCCTTCTCCAGCCATGCTTCAGCTGTCTTGTCTGTCATCGCGCGGATGTCCGCCATATCTGGTCTATTGGGGTCTGATCTGTTTGATCTTGTTGTTGAGCAGCGTCCGCGGCCCTTGCTGACTACGATCTATACCCAAAACGTCCGTCTGCGGCCAGAATGTGTCGTTGTGTGAGATTAATAGTCGCGCAGGAAGGCAATCTCGGCGCGGACATCCTCAAGGCCAAGTCCCGTCCTTGATGCTGTAACCAGCACCTCGGGATGTGCAGCCACATGCCCCCGCATGGTTGCCTTGGTCTTTTCGATAACCTTTGCCAGTTCGTCCTTCTTTGGCTTGTCCGCCTTGGTCAGCACAACCTGATAGGAGACGGCTGCCGTGTCCATCAGATCGAAAATCTCTTCGTCATTGGCTTTGATGCCATGGCGGCTGTCGACCAGCACAAAGACCCGGCGCAGAGCGGCGCGGCCTGCCAGATACCGGGTGATGAGATTGGTCCAGGTACGGACCTTCGACTTGCTTTCGCGGGCGTAGCCATATCCCGGCAGATCAACGAGGTAGACACCCTCCGGATCGCCTGCAGGCAGGCCGAAGAAATTGATTTCCTGCGTGCGGCCGGGCGTGTTGGAGGTGCGTGCGAGATTGTTGTGCCGTGTCAGCGCGTTGATGAGGCTCGACTTGCCCACATTGGACCGTCCTGCAAAGGCGAACTCAGGCCGGTCACCCGGGGGCAGACCGTCCACATTCACAACGCCTTTGATGAACTCCGTCGGACGCGAAAAGAGCAGCCGCCCGGCTTCAATGAGCCGGGCCCGCTCCTGCTCGTCCTGATCTGACATCATTCAGTCCCGCTGCTATGAGGCGTCTTTGTCTGACTTGAACCGCTTAGACAGCCATTCAAAGTCCTGACCCCACTCGGGCGACACACCCTGACGGCGCATGATCACCCACTGCTGGAGGATCGAGAACGCGTTGTTGAACGTCCAGTAGATCACCAGACCGGCCGGGAAGGTTGCCAGTACGAATGTGAAGATGATCGGCATCCAGCGGAAGATCTGCTGCTGGATCTCATCCGTCGGCGCCGGGTTCATCTTCATCTGAAGATACATCGTGATGCCCATCAGGATCGGCCAGATACCGATCAGCAGGAAGGACGGCGGGTCAAACGGAATGAGGCCGAACAGGTTGAAGATGGATGTGGGGTCCTGTGCCGACAGGTCACTGATCCAGCCGAAGAATGGCGCATGGCGCATTTCGATGGTGACGAACAGCACCTTGTAGAGCGCAAAAAACACCGGGATCTGGATCAGGATCGGCAGACAGCCAGCAAGCGGGTTCACCTTCTCGCGGCGATAGAGCTCCATCAGCTCCTGCTGCTGGCGCTGCTTGTCGTCCGCATAGCGCTCGCGGAGTTTCATCATCTCCGGCTGCACCTTCTTCATCTTGCTCATGGCCACGTAGGACGTGTTGGCGAGCGGGAAGAAAGCGAGCTTTATAAGAACCGTGATGATGATGATGGCGACACCGAAGTTGCCGACCATGCCCTGAATGTACAGCAGTGCCAGGAAGAGCGGCTTGGTGAAGAAGTAGAACCAGCCCCAGTCGATGGCGAGCTCGAAGCTCTCAATGCCGTAGGTGCCTTCATAGCCGTCGATAATTCTGACGACTTTGGCACCGGCAAACAGGCGATCCGTCACGGATGTGCTGCCGCCCGCGGGTACGATCACCGCATCCCGCAGATAGTCTGCCTGATAGACATCCTGACCACGCACCGGTGTGTCGGAGAACGACATGCGGCTTTGGGTGGACTGATCCGGGATGAGGGCTGTCATCCAGTACTTATCAGTAATGCCAAGCCAGCCGCCTGTGGTGCGAGAGCGTATGGCGCCGGTTTCCTGCAGGTCATCGTAGTCAAGTTCCTGCAAACCATCCGCATCCGGAAAATATCCAATCAGGCCTTCATGGAGAATCCAGATGCCTTCGATCTGCGGCGTGCCCGTGCGGGCAACCAGACCATAAGGATAAAGGGCAATGTCCGCTGCCGTTGCATTGTCCACAGTCTGCTCGACGGTGAACATGTAGTCGTCATCGATGGAGATGGTCTTGCGGAAGGTGAGACCGGCGCCGTTGTCGTAGCTCAGGGTAATCGGCGTTGTCGGCGTCAGCATACCCGGCGTGTCCTGGGTCCAGACGGTGTCGCTGCCCGGCAGCTTCACATTGGCGGACGCAGGAGCGGTCCAGCCAAATTCCGCGTAGTACGGGTTCTGAGAGCCGCGCGGAGACAGCAGAACGATTTCCGGGCTCGTGGGGTCGACCGTCTGCCGATAATTCTTGAGCTGCAGGTCATCGATGCGCGCACCGGTCAAAGAGATTGAGCCATCTACACTCGGGCTGTCCAACGTCACGCGCGGCGACTGCTCAAGGGCAATGGCGCGCGGCAGGACTGCGCTTGCTGCTGCGGGAAGACCGGCGCCGCCGACCTGTTCATCCACCTGTGGCCTGCCCGAGGTGTCGGGGACTGGCGCGCTGCCGGCTGTACCTGCTGGCGCCGACGTGGCTGCGGGGTCTGCCTGCGTGGCCTGCTCTGCGCCTGTGACAGGGCCGGGTTCGGGCGGTGTAACAAAGAAATACTGCCAGCCGACCAGGACGGCGACACACAAAACAGCAGCGAGGATAAAATTACGATTTTCGTCGGTCATCGTCGGGGTGCGTCTCACTCTCGGCAGTAACAGGGCCAGAACCGGGGCCGGAACCAGGGGCAGATATTGCGGCAGGCGACAGGTGGGTGCGCCCATGCACTTTTGCCAGCGCCCTTTCCAGGTCGCCCAGCAACAACGCAAACGGGCGGGTCAGCGTGCCAGCGCGCCCGATAACTACATAATCGCGGCCCGGAAGGCCATAGCGCGGCAGGATTGCTTCGGCGGCGGCACGCAGACGTCGTTTGGCGCGATTGCGCACGACCGCGTTTCCGACCTTCTTGGTGACGGTAAATCCAACCCGGCAGGGGTCCGGGTCGTGCCCTTGGGAGGCTGACGTTCGGGCATTGACGGGCGACCGGACCCGCATCTGCAGCACAAGTCCCGGCATTGCCGCCCGTTTGCCCCGGGCAGCCTGCAAAAACTCCGCCCGTTTGGTCAGGCGATCAATCATGATGATGTCCAAAATTGGCGGTTTTCCGCCAATCATGCCGCCCTAAACTAGGCTGAAAGGCTCTTGCGGCCCTTGGCGCGGCGGCGCTGAAGTACCTTGCGGCCGTTCTTGGTGGCAAGGCGGGCGCGGAAGCCGTGACGGCGCTTACGCACGAGGCGGCTTGGCTGATATGTCCGTTTCACGGCACAAACTCCGGGTCTGGCCCCGGAAAACCGGGGAAAACATGCAAATATCTGTATCGGCGTCCGTCAGGGGGTGCACGGTCTTGATTGGGAAAACAATCACGCTCGCGCAGGCTGAAAACCTGCAGCGCCGGAGCCGCGGGTTGTAAGCAAGCGGTGAATGCTTGTCAATCGGCGGTTTGAACGGGAGCCACACCGGAGCACACACCCGCTCACAGCCAAAAACACACGTTCACAAGGACGGGAGCCGGTCTTTCGCCCGGACCGGCAATAGGCCACTTAGGGCGCTGGATTATGACCCAATCGACCGGCGGACCCGTAGAATGTACCACGCATCCAAAATCATGCGCCGACATGCTTTCCCAGGCACCCCAAGGCGGCTTCTCGCCTCCGTTATCATGAGCGGCGCCCTGGCCTTCGGGTTTGCCATTGCCACACAGCTGCAACCGGCACACGCTGCTGACCTTGCGGACAGTTTCAAGAAGAATGACCCGATGAGCACAAAGACCGTTGACCACACGCAGTGGGCCGATCTCCTCACCCGTTACGTGACGCTTGGCAGCGACGACATCACACGCGTGGACTATGCGACCTTAAGTGAGAATGCGGCGGATGTCGAAAAGCTCGGTGCCTATATCGACCTGCTTCAGGGTACGGCCGTGTCCGACCTCAACCGGGATGAACAATTCGCGTTCTGGGCCAATCTCTACAATGCGGTCACCGTTGAGGTCATTCTTGAGCACTACCCGGTGCGGTCCATTCGCGACATCTCCATTTCTCCAGGCCTCTTCTCCACCGGGCCGTGGGGCAAGAAGCTGGTGACTGTTGAAGGCGAGGATCTGTCGCTGGACAACATCGAGCATGACATCCTGCGCAAGAACTGGGACGAACCGCGGGTTCATTATGCGGTCAACTGTGCATCCTATGGCTGCCCCAATCTGGCGCTGGAACCATTCGCGGGCAAGAAGCTCGAAACCCAGCTCGAGGCTGCTGCCAAGGCATATGTAAACCATCCACGCGGTGTGAGTTTTGATAGCGGCAAGCTGACAATCTCAAAAATCTTCGACTGGTACGGCAAGGATTTTGGTGCCACCCGGGCAGCGCAGCTCAAGAACATTGCCACGCATGCGGAGCCAGAGCTTGCGGAGAAGCTCACCTCCCACACCGGCCGCGTGTCCTATGAATATGACTGGTCACTCAACGATACATCCAACGGACCTGACGGCAGCTGACACACATCAGCTGACGGCATCTCCGACAAACATCTTTCACGCACTCGCGGGGGGAAATACGCGATGACAGACGAAAACAACACGGAAGCTGCGAAAGAAGGCTTCAGCCTGAAAAAGTTACTTCCGCTGATCATATTGGCAGCTCTGATTACCGCTGCCTTCTATTTTGATCTGCATACGTATCTTTCGCTTCAAACCGTTGCGGAGAACCGCGATGCCCTGACCGGCTTCGTCGCCTCAAACATTGTTGCGGCGGTTGCAGTGTTCATCCTGATTTACATGGCCGTCGTTGCCCTGTCCCTTCCCGGCGGCGCCTTGATGACGATTACCAGTGGCTTTCTGTTCGGACCCGTGTTTGGGGGGCTGACAGCCGTCGTCGGTGCAACAATTGGCGCGACGATCATCTTCCTCATTGCCAAGACCTCTTTCGGGGAGCCGTTGGCCGCGCGGGCCGGGCCGTGGCTTGAGAAGCTGCGTGACGGCTTCCGCAAGGACGCGCTCTCCTATCTCCTGTTCCTGCGTCTGGTTCCTGCCTTTCCCTTCTGGCTCGTGAATCTGGCGCCGGCCGTTCTGGGTGTCGGCCTATCCACCTACGCTATCGGCACATTCGTCGGCATCATCCCCGGCACATTTGCCTTTGCCTTTGTGGGCGCTGGCCTCGACTCGATCATTGAAGCACAGCAGGCTTCTTTTGATGCGTGCGTGGCCGAGAAGGGCGCTGACGGCGGGTGCACCTTTGCGCTTGATCCGGGATCGCTTCTGACGCCTGAAATTCTCATTGCCTTTGCAGCGCTCGGCGTGGTGGCGCTTATTCCCGTCGTCATCCGCCGCATTCGCGACCGCAAGACAGCTGCCTGAAGGAACAATCTCATGAAAAAGATCTCTACTGATATCTGCGTCATCGGCGGTGGCTCTGGCGGCCTTTCGGTTGCAGCGGGTGCCGTGCAGATGGGGGCTAAAGTTGTCCTCTTGGAAGCCGGCGAGATGGGTGGCGACTGCCTCAACTATGGCTGCGTTCCCTCCAAGGCCCTGCTGGCCGCGGGCAAGCACGCACATATGTTCGGTCACTCCGAGGAATTCGGCATTGCAGCTGCGGTTCCGCAGGTCGACTTCAAAAAGGTCAATGCGCACGTCAAAGACGTGATCGCAACCATCGCTCCCATCGACAGCCAGGAACGGTTTGAAGGACTGGGCGTCACAGTCATTCGCGAGTTCGGGCGGTTCAAGGATGCCCGCACCGTGATTGCCGGGGATACCGAGATCACCGCGAAGCGGATTGTCATTGCAACCGGCTCAAGCCCGTTCGAGCCGCCTATTCCCGGCCTCGACACGGTTCCGTTCTTCACCAACGAGAACATCTTCGACAACGAAGTGCTGCCGGAGCATCTGATCGTGATTGGTGGCGGGCCCATCGGCATGGAAATGAGCCAGGCGCATCGACGGCTGGGGGCAAAAGTCACGACACTTGAGGGTGGCAAGGCACTGGGCAAGGACGACCCGGAGCTCACGGCCATCGTCAAGAAGCGGCTCGTGGAAGAGGGCATTGACCTGCGCGAAGAGGCCATGGTCCAGCGCATCGAGAAAACGGACGGTGGCATACGTGTGGTCTTCGAGAAAGACGGCAGCGAGCAAAGCGTTGAAGGCTCACACCTGCTGCTTGCGGTCGGCCGCAAGCCCAATGTGGACAAGCTCGACCTCGAGAAGGCCGGCATCGAGTACACAAATCGCGGCATCCAGACAGACGAACGTCTGCGGACGACCAACAAGAAGGTGTTTGCCATTGGGGACGTGGCCGGCGGTCTGCAATTCACCCACGTTGCCGGGTACCATGCAGGCATTGTTATCCGTAACGCGCTCTTCAAGATGCCCGCCAAGGCTGACCACTCCGCCGTACCCTGGGTCACCTACACCGACCCGGAGATGGCCCATGTGGGCCTCACGGAACAGCAGGCCCGCGAAGCTCATGGCGACTCGGTGCGCATTCTGCACTGGGGGTTTGATGAGAACGACCGCGCGCAGGCAGAGCGCCGCACGGAAGGTGTCATCAAAGTGGCCGTCGACAAGAAGGGCGTTGTGCTTGGTGCTTCCATCGTTGGCGCCGGCGCCGGTGATCTTCTGGCACCGTGGATTCTCGCTGTCGGGCAGAAACAGAAGATCGGCACGATGGCCCAGTTCATTGCGCCCTACCCAACCATGACGGAAGTATCCAAGCGGGCTGCCGGATCTTACTATACGGGCACGCTTTACAGCCCGCGGGTGCGGTTTGTCGTGAAGACGCTCATGCGGCTCTTCGGGTAGCATGCATAGATAAGCCCGGCCTCAGGCGGGGCTGATCGCGGGCGGGACATGGACCAGGAAGAACAGACAACAGGATTGCCCTCAGACGGCATGCAGGGACAGGAGCCGCGCTCCAGTCTGCAGTCCCTGCTGCCGCAGCGGCTCGCCCGCAGCCTGTCTGCTCAACTGCTGGTCCTGACGGTCGCCTTTGTCATGCTGGCGGAGATCTTCATCTACGTCCCCTCCATTGCAAACTACCGCGCAACATGGCTGATGGACCGGATCAACGCCGCCCAGCTTGCAACGCTTGCGGTTGTTGCTGCAGCCGAGCGCGGCGTGATGCCCGACCTTGAAGAGGAACTACTCAAAAACGCCGAAGTTAAAGCCGTTGCCCTGAAGCGTGACAATCGCCGCGAGCTCCTGCTGGCAAGCCCGATGCAAGACATGATTGTTGCGCGTTACGACCTTCGGAATGCCAGCATCTTCGAACTGATCTACGACGCGTTCGAGACGGTCGTGTTCGGGGGCAGCCGGACGGTGGCAGTTGCCGGAGAGCCTCGCTTTGGCGGCGGTGAGTTCATCGAAATCGTCATTGACGATACACCGCTGCGCGAGGACATGATTGCCTACTCCCGCAACATACTTGTGCTGTCGATCGTCATTTCCATCTTTACTGCCACCCTCGTCTTCCTAGCCCTCAACCGCGCACTGGTTCAGCCAATGATGCGGATCACCGAGAACATGGTCAGGTTTCGTCAGTATCCGGAGGATGTGTCGCGGGTCATGGTTCCGTCCGAGCGGCGCGACGAGATCGGCACGGCAGAACGTGAGCTGGCCTCAATGCAGGGAGAAATCCGCCAGGCTCTTCGCCAGAAGACACGGCTGGCCGCGCTTGGCACTGCGGTGAGCAAGATCAATCATGATCTACGCAATATCCTTGCGAGCGCGCAGCTCATCTCGGACCGGCTCAGCGGTGTCGATGATCCCCAGGTTCAAAAGCTGGCACCACGTCTGTTTGCGTCAATCGACCGGGCAATCGCACTTGCAACCGACACCATGAAGTTCGGAAAGGCGGAAGAAGCCCCAACACGCAAGCAGTTTGTTCCGCTCGCGGACCTCACCCGCGAAGTGGTTGATGCCGTCCTGCCAGCGGACGATACCCGCATCAAGGTCGATATTCGCATTGATGAAGAAGAGCAGGTTTTCGCGGATGCGGATCAGCTGTTCCGGGTCCTCCTCAATCTGGCGCGCAACGCCGTGCAGGCCATGGAAGAGGCTGACGGCTCCGGCACGCTAAGCATCGCCTGCGAGATGACGGATACCGGTGGCCGGCTCGTTGTTTCCGATACGGGGCCAGGTCTGCCTTCGGAAGCGCAGGACCACTTGTTCGAACCCTTCATAGGTAGCGCAAGCAAAGGCGGCACAGGGCTTGGCATGGCCATTGCCGCTGATCTTGTGCGTGCCCATGGCGGTCGGATCGAGCTGTTTGAAACCGCACCGGGCAGAACCGTATTCCATATCTACCTGCCAGGACCGGATGGCAGCCTTGCAGCCTCCGCCCCTAGTGCTGCGGCCCGTTAGGATGCTACATCCCGCCCCATGAGTTGGGACCCTTCACTCTACCTCACCTTTGACGACAAGCGGACACGCCCCGCTGCTGAGCTGCTTTCGCGGGTTCTCACTGACGCCCCCGACACCGTCGTGGACCTTGGATGCGGACCGGGCAATTCAACCACATTGCTGGCTGCTCGCTGGCCGGACGCACGGATTGAGGGCGTCGACAGTTCGCAGGAGATGCTGGACAAGGCCGCAACGAGCGGTATTCGCGCCACGTGGTCGCGCGCAGACATCGCGGAGTGGCGTAGCGCCACGCCTCAGGACGTCATTTTCACCAATGCAGCGCTTCACTGGCTTGAAGACCACACAACACTGTTTCCAGCATTGATGGATCAACTGAGACCTAGCGGTACACTGGCCGTTCAGATGCCGCGCAACTTCGAGGCGCCCAGCCATACACTTCTGCACGAGACAGTGGTCGAAACCGGCGATCCGGCACTGACATCCCTTCTCCGCCCGAACCCGGTTGCCAATGCCGACGTCTATCACAGGCTGTTGGCTCCTCATGCCGCATCCTTGGATATCTGGGAGACGACATACCTCCAGGTGCTGACAGGCGAGGATGCGGTGCTGGCCTGGACAAGCGGGACAGCTCTTGTGCCGTTTACTTCGGCACTTGATGGTGAGGCATGTGACAGTTTTGTGGAGGCCTACCGGCTGAAACTGGCCAATGCGTATCCGCCGGAACCCGACGGATCGACACTATTTTCCTTCAAGCGCATTTTTATTGTTGCAAGAAAGCGCTAGCGCGCAACTGCATGGCCAAAGCCCGCTATGGTGCATTGCAACGTAAGGCTCACGGTGCCAACCTTTGAGCCTGAGTACTTGCACAACTTAGCCCCAAGGTTTTTATGTCCACGCTTGATCTCGGCGTCATCGGCAACAGCAGCTTTGGCGCACTCATAAATCCTCAGGGCAGGATCGTCTGGTGCTGCCTTCCCCGATTTGATGGCGACCCGGTTTTTTGCGATCTGCTGAATGGCGGCGAGCAGGCTGTCGACGGCGGTGACTTCGGTTTCTGGGATGTAGAGCTGTCCGGCTTCGAGCGCAGCGAACAGAACTACGAGTACAATACTGCCATCCTCAAGACCCGGCTTTATGACGACAAGGGCAACGCCGTCGAGCTGACGGACTTTGCACCACGCTACCTCAATCACGGGCGCATGTTCCGACCCGTCACCCTCATGCGCCGCATCGCGCCGATTGTTGGTACACCTCGTATCACGATCCGCCTGCGCCCGCGGTTTAACTGGGGAGAACGGATGCCGGATGTGAGCAGAGGCACCAATCACGCACGTTTCTTCCACACCGGACAGACATTGCGGCTCAACACCAATGTGCCGCTGACATATGTGCTGGACGAAGTACCTTTCCTGCTGGAAGAGCCGGTCGACATGATGCTCGGGCCGGATGAGCCACTGGTTGGCAACCTGCATGAAACGGCCAATACGTTTCAGGAGCGGACTGCGAATTACTGGCGTACCTGGGTCCGCCGTCTGGCACTGCCACTTGAATGGCAGGATGCCGTTATTCGTGCCGCGATCACGCTGAAGCTGTGCACCTTTGAAGAGACTGGCGCCATCATTGCTGCAATGACGACGTCAATTCCCGAAGCTGCAAATACACAACGCAATTGGGACTATCGCTATTGCTGGCTGCGGGACGCGTTCTTCGTGGTACGTGCGCTCAACTCCCTGTCGGAGGTTGAGACGATGGAGCACTACCTGCGCTACCTGCACAACATCGTCGGCGAGGCCAACGCGCATCTGCAACCCGTCTGGGGCATCAGCCGCAAGGCCGCCCTTGTTGAAAGCGAAGTCACAAGCCTTTCAGGCTATCGGGGCATGGGCCCCGTGCGGGTGGGCAATCAGGCGTATGAGCATTTCCAGCACGATGTGTATGGAAATGTCGTGCTGGCAGCTTCCCAGTCCTTCTTGGACCGCCGTCTGTTCCGACCGGGCACGGAAGAAAACTTCCGGCGGCTCGAGCACATGGGCGAACTGGCATTCAAGACCTACAATCAGCCCGACGCAGGCATGTGGGAACTGCGGACCCGGGCGCGTGTTCATACCTCATCCAGCCTCATGTGCTGGGCGGCGTGCGACAGGCTGGCGAAGATTGCCCGTCACATGGGTTTCACAGATCGCGGGTCTTATTGGCAAGAACGGGCAGACACGATTCACAATACGATTACGACCGAAGCCTGGAACACGGAAATGGATTCCTTCGCCGAGAGTTTCGGTGGCAGAGGTGTCGAAGCCGGCCTGCTCCTGATGGCGGAAGTCGGTTTTCTCAATCCCGAAGATGAGCGTTTCAGAAAGACCCTCGACGCCGTTGAGCGCACCTTGCGACGCGGCAAACACATGTACAGATATGCCGAAGCAGATGATTTTGGTGAGCCGGAAACAGCCTTCAACATCTGCACATTCTGGTACATCGACGCCTTGGCGCGTGTCGGACGGGAAGAAGAGGCGCGGGAGATTTTTGAAGAGATGCTGAGTGCTCGCAATCCACTGGGCCTTCTTTCTGAAGATACAGACGTGAAAACGGGCGAGTTGTGGGGCAACTATCCGCAAACCTACTCCCTTGTCGGTATCATCAATGCCGCCATGAGGCTGTCCCGCCCCTGGGAGGATGAAGTATGAGTCGGCTCATTGTTGTTTCAAACCGCGTGGGGCCGATTGGTGATGCCAAGCGGGCGGGCGGGCTCGCCATCGCCCTTGTTGAAGCGCTCAAGTCATCGGGCGGTATTTGGTTCGGCTGGACCGGCGATATCATTAAGGAGCCCGACAGTCGTCTGAAGCTTGAGACCGCCGGACCGCTTACGCTGGCAACAGTTGATCTCTCGGAAGCGGATCACGAGGACTACTACAACGGGTTTGCAAACCGCTCTCTATGGCCGCTGTTTCATTTCCGTACCGGGCTTGTGCAGTATGACCGGCAAAACTTCGCCGGCTACGAACGGGTCAATGCCAGCTTTGCCAAATCCCTTCTGCCGCTCATCCAGCAGGACGATCTGATCTGGGTGCATGACTATCATTTTCTGCTGTTTGCAGAGGAACTGCGCAAGCTGGGCTGCACGCGCCCCATCGGCCACTTTCTGCATATCCCGTTTCCGCCGCGCGAGTTGCTGACGACGCTGCCGCATCACGAACAACTGGTGAAGGCGCTGTTTGCGTTCGACATACTCGGCTTCCAGACGGAACATGACCGCGACCGCTTCTTTGACTATGTGCGCATGGAGGCAGCCGGCAGCGTTCTTGGTGACAAGGCACGCTGCTTCGGACGCACTGTTACCGCGCGGCATTTTCCCATCGGCATTGATGCAGACAATTTCGTCGAGTTTGCCGAGTCTGAAGAGGGGCAGAAGCAATTCACCTCCATGCGTGACATGTTGCGGGGACGCAAACAGATTATCGGGGTTGACCGGCTGGACTACACCAAGGGACTCCCCGAACGCTTCAACGCCTTTGAGCGGATGCTCGAGGACTACTCCGACAAGCGGGGGCAGACGAGCCTGTTACAGGTGGCCCCGCCATCGCGCACCGACGTATCAGAGTATCAGGATCTTCGTCTCGAGCTTGAAGGCATGGCCGGTCACATCAATGGCCGGTTTGCGGAGTTCAACTGGACGCCCATTCGCTACCTCAACAGGTCCTTTGCCCGTCAGGCGCTTGCGGGCCTGTACCGCGCCAGCCATGTGGGTCTTGTAACGCCACTGCGCGACGGCATGAACCTGGTAGCAAAGGAGTATGTAGCGGCACAGGACCCTGAAGATCCAGGCGTGCTCGTGCTGTCGCGCTTCGCCGGGGCCGCCAAGCAGATGACGGATGCTGTCATCATCAACCCCTACGACGTTCAGGGCATGGCAGATGCCATGGCACGCGCCCTTGACATGCCGCTTGAGGAGCGTATCCGTCGGCATGAGGCACTCATGAAGACCGTGCGCGAGGAAGACATCAGCCACTGGCGGACAACCTTTATGGATGCCCTTGGCAGTGTGGAAGACTCCGGCGTGACCGGTGGCAGCATTCACGCTGAGAACAATGCGTCGCT
>JANQMQ010000713.1 GCA_028279995.1 Candidatus Phaeomarinibacter sp.
CAAGCGCGTCCCTGCGCACCTGATAGGTTTCGCGCATCTCGTCCACACACTCCTGCGGACCGTTGAGGGCAGCCGTCGCTGCCACCTGAATGGGCGTGAATGCCCCGTAATCGAGATAGGACTTGATGCGGGTCAGGGCGGCCACGAGCCGCTCATTACCGACCGCAAAGCCCATGCGCCACCCTGGCATGGAATAGGTCTTGGAGAGCGACGTGAACTCTATCGCAACGTCTTTCGCACCAGGCACCTGCAGGATCGAGGGCGGCGGCGGGCAGTCATCAAAGTAGACTTCCGAGTAAGCCAGATCCGACAGCAGGAACACGTCGTGCCGATAAGCAAACTTGACCATCTCCTTGTAGAAGTCGAGGTCAACGACCTGTGCTGTCGGGTTGGACGGGAAGTTAAGCACAACCGCAGACGGCTTGGGCACCGAATGCTTCATGGCGCGCTCGAGCCCGGCCATGAACTCATCCTGCGTGCCCATGGGCACGTGGCGGATGACGGCGCCCGAAATGATGAAGCCAAAAGCATGGATCGGGTATGTCGGGTTCGGCACGAGCACAGTATCACCCGGCGCCGTGATGGCTTGAGCCAGATTGGCAAACCCTTCCTTGGAGCCGATGGTGGCAACAATCTCCGTCTCCGGATCAAGCTTCACACCAAAGCGACGCTCATAGTAGGCCGCCTGAGCACGTCGTAGCCCGGGGATGCCCTTACTGGCCGAATAGCGGTTGGTGCGCGGCTTGGAGACCGTCTCAACGAGCTTGTCGACGATATGCTGGGGTGTCGGGAGATCGGGGTTGCCCATACCCAGGTCGATGATGTCTTCGCCCCGGCCACGGGCCTCGGCCTTGAGCTTGTTGACGACCTCAAAGACATAAGGTGGAAGGCGGCGAATACGGTGAAATTCTTGCGACATAACAAAGGTTCCGGTTCCTGCCCGGGCAGGTGCTGCGGGGGGTTGCCCCCGCGCGACTATCCCGCGGCATTAGCAGACAATCAGCGCTTTTGACAATGTTCCCGGCATGACCCCATGAGGCGAAACCAGGCAGTTGGAAAGCACAAACGGCGAATGGCCGGAGCGCTGCCTGATAAGGAAGCACTCCAGCCAATGAACCCCGAGGAGAAGTCAGAAAAAAGGCCGGCTACGCGTTACTCGAGAAAGATTTCCGCGCGCCGGTTGCCGGCTTCGCCCGCCGGCATGGATTCGTAGTACTCCGGCGACCGGTCACCAACGGCCTCGATGACCAGATCGGAAGCAGCCACACCCTTGCGCATCAGCTCGTTCGCAACGGCATTGGCGCGGTCCATGGACATGTCGAAATTGGCCAGAAGGTGCGCATCAACTGGCAGATTATTGGTGCGGCTGGAAGCATGGCCCACCACACGAACAGCACCGCCGCCGCGCTTTTTCTGAAGGGCTGCAATCTCGCCGATCTGGGCACGGTCAGCGGCACTCAGGCCAGCGGAACCATGCGCAAAATAGATCGCTACAGGGGCAAACGGGCCGCCTTCGGCACCGCTAGCCGCAGCGCCGGAGAACTCGATTGCTTCATAGGTCTGAACTGGCAGTGTCGGCGTTGAGCCCTGCTCGAATGTAGAGCCGGCGGGCACGGGAGACCCCGCCCCGATTGCCGAATAGTCAATCACAACGCCATCAGGTGTCTGAGGCGCAGCCGGTACCGGTACCTGTGCTGACGGTGTGGCCCTTGCAGCGGGAGCACCCAGGGTTTCATCAAAGCGTGCAGCCACCACAGCGGGAACCTGGCCACGGACTTCAGCGGGAAGCGGCGGAGCTGTGGACACGGCAAACTGCGGCTGGCCATCAGAACTGACAGGCGTCACCGCACGGCGAACCGGCGCGACTGCTGCAGGTGTTGCAGCCGCCACAGCGGCATTTGTCTCAGCTTCATAGGTCGGAACCGAACGCGGTGGAACAGCCGCGCGGCGTGCCGGTGCTGCCGCTGCCTGTCGAACAGGCGTAGCCGTAGCTACCGGCGCGGCAGCTGTTGTCGCTGCAGGTGCAGCACTGGGCACTACGGCAGCCGGACGTGTTGGAGCTGCCGGTGTCGTCGGGGCAGCCGGTGCGGGCGCAGGCAGCGTTGCCACCTCAACAGGCGGTGTTGTTGCCGGGCTGGCCGGAGCTTCAGGCGCAGCGGCGACAGGTGTCTCGACAATCTCGCCATCATTCAGCTTGCCCATGCGTCGCGCAGGAGTCTGGAACTCAGGAATACCGCGCGCAGGAATCACCCCCTCTTCAGAGGGTGATGCGGCAGGGGCAGGAGCACTCGCAACTTCCGGCAGGTCCGGCAGCGGCGCCACGCGGCGTGACGGCAGCGGTGACGCCGGAGGTTCAGTACCGCCGCGAAGGGCTTCACCGGAATAGCGGGCATGCTGGCGATCCGCCACAAGGCTGTTTGTCAGGTCACGCTTCACCGTAGCATCACCGGCGCTTGGCACGTCGGGAACGGAGCCGGCTGACGGGAAATTGCTGTTTTCGGAGGCAGCCTCCGCGCGGGCCTGCTGGGCTGCGACCGTCTCATTGGTCGTTTCGCTTGGCGACTGGCCGGTAATCGCATCCGACACCGTGGAGGGTTTTGTCCATTCAGGGGTGGTGGAGCACGCCGCCAGCATGAGAGCCGCTGCGGCAGCCGCCAAAGGACCGGTCCGCAAACCACGGTGGTTCCTGGGGGCCAATGTCTTGCTCACAATTGAAAGAGATGTGCTGGTCATAAAGTTCTCTTTGTTTGAAATCCGTGCGCTGTGATCGCCATCACATGCCGGAAAATTCCACCCGAACGCAGCTGGCGCTGCGATTGTCCTGCACGCTGCAATCTCCCCTCGCGCGGGACCTTGCGTAATGCATACCAAAAACGTTGAACCGGCGCATTACCCACTTGGGAAATTAGGCAAAATAATAAGCGTGACCGGGAATGCGCCAGCAACTGCGAATCCACCCCCGCAAGGGTGCCGCCTCAATGCTTAACAGAGTATTGCGTCAAGGCCGATCAACGCATCTAAAGCGCTGAAAGTCCCGCACTTTCGTCGATCCCAAGCATCAGGTTGAGGCATTGCACGGCCGCACCCGATGCGCCCTTGCCCAGGTTATCCAGTTCGGCCACCAACAGGGCCTGTCCCTTGTCCGAACCGGCGCCGTCATGCCCGAACACGCTCAAACGCATCATGTTTGTGCCGACAAGATCCTCACCAAACATCTCACTTGGCGGTTGTTGCGAATCATCCGCGCGAACAGAAACGAACTGTTCTTCCGCATAAAACTCCGCAAGCACCTGTTTTAAATCGGAAATCCCGGATGGTTTGGTCAGAAGACCAAATGGAACCGGAACCTGAACCAACATGCCTTGCCGGAACTGTCCGGTGGCCGGAACAAAAAGCGGCGGGGACGCAAGATCGCAGAAACGGGTCATCTCTGGGAGGTGCTTGTGCTGCAACGCCAGGCCATAAAGTCTATGACCTTCAGCGATATGCGCCTCGTTCTTCGCGTTTTCGTAGCGGTCAATCAGGGCTTTGCCGCCACCGGAATAGCCGGACACCCCGAAGACGGTCGCCGGCCAGTCAGCCGCGAGCAGGCCTGCCTCCCGCAATGGCCGGACAAGGCCTATGAAGCCGGTCGGATAACACCCTGGAACGGCAAGCCTTTTCGCACTCCGGATCACGTCCCGATGCCCTTCTGTGAGCTCCGGAAACCCGTATGCCCAGCCATCGAGGGTCCGGTGAGCACTCGACGCATCCAGAATCCTGGCGTCGGGGTTCGTGACAAGTGAAACAGCTTCACGCGCAGCATCATCTGGCAGACACAGTATTGAAGCGGCACAGTCATTCAGCAGTTCTGCACGGGCATCGGCATCCTTGCGGCGGGCCGGGTCAATCGACACAACTTCGATATCGCTGCGGGCGTCCAGCCGCTCGCGGATTTGCAGGCCCGTTGTGCCCGCTTCGCCATCTATGAATACCGTATGCGCCATGTCGCGCCGCCTTCTTCAAGGTGAGAGTTCCCCAAACAAAAGGGGGAGGCGCGATGTATCACGCCTCCCCTGATTGTCCTAGATCGCCTGCTCATAGCTGCCCGGCGGAAGCGCTGGTTATTTGCTCAGATCCTGAGCCAGCATCAGGGCATTTCCATCCGGATCATAGAATGTGGCCGTGCTGACCATGCCTTCAATGGTCTCCGTTTCCCCGTCAAACCGGACCCCCGCATCTTCCAGTGCAGCGCGGGCGCCCTTGATATCTGCCACACCGAATACGGGAACCGTGTTTCCCGGTGCAGGCTCGGCCTGCTCGCCAAATCCCAGCGTTACGCCTTCGGTGTTGGTTTGCATCTCGCTCCATCCCGCCTCATCCGCATGATAAAGCAGCTGGAACCCTAGAGTTTTTTCATACCAATCGACTGCGGCATGCCTG
The DNA here is from genome assembly GCA_028279995.1 of Candidatus Phaeomarinibacter sp. Lineage (GTDB taxonomy): Bacteria > Pseudomonadota > Alphaproteobacteria > CGMCC-115125 > CGMCC-115125 > Pyruvatibacter. Next base: position 4,423 of record JANQMQ010000713.1, read on the forward strand.
TCACGGACGGAAAGAGCCAAAGTAATCGTGTTGTCCAGAGAAACGACCGCCATGATGCTTCCTCATGTAGTAAAAATATAGTAGATATATTTCATGGAGATGCAGCTGCTTGTCAACATCACGTCCAGGGCCTGGTCGTTAAAGATACTGGCGCTGTTGGATGCGGGACTGCCCGGTCGGCAGGCGCCTCTGCTCGCCGCAACAAAAGCCAGCCGAACCGCTTTTGCAGCCAGTCTCGATCATCTCGTTCAGCTGGGATTGCTGGAGAGAAACCCGGGGCATGGGCACCCACTGCGGCCGGAGTTCCGCCTGACCCCGCAAGGGGTGGTCGCAGCGGCCATGGCGGGCAGAATTCTGGACGCAACCCCGGACGATGAGGCGTTTGCTGTTGTCCGGCGAAGCTGGGCAGTGCCCGTTCTCGCCATTACAGGAACACCGCAACGCTTTTCCGTCATCAAGTCCGGGCTGGGAGCCATCACGGATCGCGCCCTCTCCCAGTCACTGGGCATTCTGGAAGACAGGCAATGGCTCCGACGGGACATAGATATGTCCCGGCGAACCCCATTTCCGATCTATCACGCGGTTAATACAGGCCAGGACATCAACCGGGCCATCATGGCTGGAGCGTAAGGATAGCTCCCGACCGGTGCCTAGCTATGCACCTCATAGAGGCGCTTCATCAGGGCCGGCGGCTCGAAGTGTTTCCAGGTGCCCTTTTTCTGCGCCAGACGGTCCGCAATGGCGTAGTAGACCAGCGGATTGACGCCCAGGCCGAAATGGCTGGCGAACACCTCGATGGACTCCCGCTTCCCACCGGGCCGTTCCCGGCAGGCATCGCCCGCCACAACCGCGTCGGTGCTGGAAAAAATGGCGGTTGCCGGTACCGGAATGGGCGCGCCCAATGCTTCGGTGCGCTCCTTGTCTTCAATCCGGTCCTTGGAAGCCAGCAGGTTCCACATGATGCTGATGGAATTGGCCCGTACGTCCTGAAACGGGCTACCCATGGTGATGACACCACGGACGAGCTCAGGGTTCTCCCGTGCGGCTTCGCGAACCAGGCATCCACCGAGGCTCCAACCTACAAGCGAGACTTTCTCACCTGTCTTGTCTGCAAGATCCCGGGCATTGTCGACGATGGCATCCAGATTGGCCTGGGTCGGACCATCATTGCGACCATTGCGCCATCCGCGCGTGTGGTAGCCCCGGTTCTTCAGGAAGCGGCGCAGCGGCACTGTTGAGTTGTCATCAGTCGAGAATCCCGGCGCGACGATCACCCCGTGACCGTCGCCATTTGGGGCACGGTCGAGCGCGGGCCATGCCGCCGCCAGAGCAGCGCCCTCTCCGACCACACGCATTTCCAGCGGCCAGAGCGACGGTCGCGGCGGCGCGATAGGACGGAACTTGTATGGTGCTTCTTGTGTAGCTTGACCCAAATCTGACATTCAATGACCCTGGTTGCGCGGCTAAGCCGCTGAAATTGCTCACTGATGGCAAAGCCGATCTTGGCTTGTTTCCCTCAACATGTTGTGGAGAGAGATGCTTCAAGCCGCAGCCTGTGCTGATTCAATGATTTCCGTACGGTCACTATGGCTTTGCGGATCACTAAAGGACCATGCCTTTTCGTGCAAATGATAGGCGATCGTTTGCACGATGGGCTCGATCAGGCCGATCCCGAGGGCCACGACCCAGCTCCCTGTCAGGGCAAAGGCGACGCCCATGGCAACCACCATGTGCATTACCGAGTATGTCGCTGTTTTCTTCAAGGTTCGCATCACTATCACTCCCTTAGTTGCGAATTAGTATCAATAAATATTTGGAGAGAGAAGGAAATCAACCCCGCGTTTTGAAGAAGTTCGAAAAATATTCATGGTTGTAGACCGAAGATGCCGCAACCAGTAGACACATGCGGATCCAGAACAGATGCACGCTCAATTCGCTCAGGCCGACACGCCCCCGATCGACCGCCCCCTGATCGACGCGCTGGGAGGCCGTAGGGCCATTCTCCAGGTTCATAAGACCTTCTACGCCAAGGTCTATGCGCACCCATGGCTCAAGGGGTTCTTTATCGGTGTCGATCAGGAGCACCAGATAAACCAGCTGACGGATTTCATGGTGGGACTGTTTGGCGGACCACGCATGTATTCAGGCCGCCTGCCCAACAAGGCCCACCCTCACCTGCTCGTAACCGACGAAGTCTTCGACATCCGTCACGACCTGCTCCGGCAGGCCATTGAGGAAGCCGGTATCGACAACGACCTGGCTGCGATCTGGCTGGAACGCGATGAACTTTTTCGCAAGGTCATCGTCAAGACGTCGGTTTCAGAGTGCCATGGTCGCTACAAGAACGAGCCCATCGTGGCGCCTGCCCGTCCCGGCATGTGCCCAGCGGTTGAATAGCCAGTAGACAAAAAGAAAGGGCGGGTCCGAAGAACCGCCCTTCCCGCAATCGAATTTGTTCTGAAGCCTAGCGCTTGGAGAACTGGAAGCTCCGGCGAGCTTTCGCGCGACCGTACTTCTTGCGTTCCACAACGCGGCTGTCGCGGGTCAGGAAGCCACCTGACTTGAGCGTGCTGCGAAGGCCCGGCTCAAACAGGGTGAGTGCCTTGGAGATGCCATGACGAACGGCACCCGCCTGCCCTGACAGGCCGCCACCGGAGACGGTGCAGACCACGTCGAACTCGCTGGCACGATCCGTAACGACCAGCGGCTGGTTCACCAGCATCCGCAGAACTGGACGGGCGAAGTACTTTTCCTGATCGCGGCCGTTGACCGTGATGACGCCGGTGCCGCGCTTGATCCAGACACGAGCTACAGCGTCCTTGCGCTTGCCTGTGGCGTAGGAGCGGCCCAGATCGTCGATCTGCGGGTCCGGCAGAACTTCAGGCTCAGCTGGTGTAGCCGGGGCCTCATCAGTTGCTGCGGCCGTCATTGCGTCGCCGAGATCCTCAAGGGACTTGGTTTCTGTTTCTGACATTCTCTAGTCCCTCGGCGTGTTCTTGGAGTTCAGCGCGGCAATATCCAGCACTTCCGGCTGCTGCGCTTCGTGCGGGTGCTCGGCACCCGGGTAGATCTTGAGGTTGGACATCTGCGCCCGTGACAGAGGCCCGCCCGGCAGCATGCGCTGCACGGCCTTGCGCACCACATCTTCCGGGTTCTTGCCGGCGAGGATGCGCGTCGGGTTGGTTTCCTTGATACCGCCCGGGTGACCCGTGTGGCGGTAGTAGGTCTTGTCCGTCATCTTCTTGCCGGTCAGGGCGACCTTGCCGGCATTGATGACGACGATGTTGTCGCCGCAATCCATGTGCGGGGTGTAAGTCGGCTTGTGCTTGCCGCGAAGGCGCGTCGCGATGATGGTGGCCATACGCCCCACGACCAGGCCCTCAGCGTCGATAAGCACCCACTTCTTCTCAATATTTGAGGGGGTGGCTGTAAAAGTCTTCATTGCTCTTTTGAATGTCCTGATTGGCCAGACCTGTAAGGCCCAACCGGAAAACAAAGCGCCGGACGCGATTGCCCGGCGAAACGTGAACACGCTTGTGAACGTTGCGCGGTTTATCAACGACCCGGCGTGTCATGTCAATCCGCAAAGGCGGCGAAAAGCGCTTTAAAACCAGCCACTTCTAAGTGCGGTGTAATAATACCCCAAAATTCAAGGCTGACGCGCACCCGAAGGCACCCTAGGCTCGTCTCAAACGCATTTGGGAGGATGCCTTATGTCGACTGCCGCCGCTGCGATCAACGATCCGGTCCTAATTGAACATCTCGACAAAGGCGTGGCCCGCCTGACCCTCAATAGACCCAAAGCACGCAACAGCCTTTCAGACGAGTTGATCGCAACCCTGCATGCGGCAATCGACCGACTGGGTAAAAACCCGGCAGCCCGCGTCATCATCCTTGACGCCGCAGGGTCCGCCTTCTGCGCCGGTCATGACCTCAAGGAGATGACGGCGCACCGGCAGGATGCAGACGGAGGCAAGGCCTATTTCGAGGATCTTGTGTCCCGCTGCTCCGACATGATGCAGGCCATAGTCCGCTGCCCCAAGCCAGTCATTGCCCGTGTCCATGGCATTGCAACGGCCGCCGGGTGCCAGCTGGTCGCCAGCTGCGATCTGGCGCTGGCCAGCAGCGACGCACACTTCGCAACGCCCGGGGTCAATATCGGCCTGTTCTGTTCCACCCCCATGGTCGCCCTCTCCCGCAATGTGTCGCGCAAGCAGGCCATGGAGATGCTGTTGTTGGGTGAGATGATTGATGCAAAGCGCGCCGCCGAGTTCGGCCTCATCAATCAATGCGTGCCGGGAGACTTTCTGGATGAAGAGATCAATTCCTGGGCCAAGCGCATTGCGGGCAAGTCATCCCACACGGTCGCCATCGGCAAGCGGGCCTTCTACGACCAGCTCGAACATGGTCTCAGTGACGCCTATGAGTTTGCGGGCCGCGTGATGGTGGAGAACATGATGGCGCGCGACGCCAATGAAGGTATCTCGGCTTTCATCGACAAGCGTGAGCCAACCTGGGAAGACCGCTAGAGCGGAGCGGTTGTCCCCTCGAACACCTCGGCCATGTGCTTCTGGTTTCTCAGGAAAGCGTCCAGCACACGCTCATCAAAAATGTCCGGCGTCATCCGGTCATCCCCGTAAGATAGGACATCGCAGGCCGCTTCGTGCGACATGCCCGGCTTGTAGGACCGTTCCCGGCGCAAGGCATCAAAGACGTCGCAGAGCGCGACGATCTGGCCGGGCATACTCACGGCATCTCCCCGCAGCCCATAGGGATATCCGGTGCCGTCCGCATGCTCGTGATGCTCAAGGGCAATCTGGCTGGCCAGTTTCATCAACGGGAATTTTGCCGTCTGCAAAATCTTGGCACCTGCCTCCGGGTGGCGCTGGACAATGTGCCGTTCTTCCACGGTCAGCGGGCCGGGTTTGTGCAAGATGGCGTGCGGAATTGAAATCTTGCCTACATCGTGGAGTCGGGCTGCAATGCCGATCGCTTCGGCCTCTTCAGGAGAGGAGCCCATGAGCGCTGAAAGATGT
>JANQMQ010000736.1 GCA_028279995.1 Candidatus Phaeomarinibacter sp.
CGCAGTCGACACCCAAGAGGACCCGGATGTCGTCAGCAATGGAACGTTCAGGTCTTGGCTATCACGACTTCTATGCGGACATAGAAACCCTCGTCATGGGCCGCGCCACCTATGATCAGGTGCAGGATTTCGGCACCTGGCCCTATGACGAAAAGCCCACCTATGTCGTGACCAACCGGCCGCTGGACAAGGCCGCACCCACATGCGTCAAGGCGCTGGCGCCCGCTGACCTTGTCGAGACGGTTGCCGCGTGGCGCAAGGACGACAGCCGCGGTGATATCTGGGCTGTTGGCGGTCCGGCGTCCACCGCGCCACTCATCGCAGCCAATCTCGTGGACAGGTTCGAACTGTCGATCATGCCGGACCTGCTGGGGACCGGCGTCCGGTTGTTCCCGGACGGCACGTCGCCTGCGAAGCTGAAACTTCTCTCCCACAAGGCCTATGCGGACGGCGTTTTATCGCTAGTTTACGTGCCAGAAACCTGAACCGGACACCCGAGCCGATGAAGACAAGACCACACGAGCAGGACTTTTAGAGGAAACCCATGGCCGACAAGATCAATACCGCTGCGATCGACCAGATTTTCATGGATGCGCGGACGCATAATTTCTGGCTCGACAAGCCGGTGAGCGAGGAAACCATTGCCGAGCTCTACGCCATGATGCGCATGGGACCCACGTCTGCGAACTGTTCTCCCGCCCGCATCGTCTTCGTGCAGTCGGATGAGGCCAAGGCGAAGCTCAAGCCGCTGCTGATGGAAGGCAACCAGGAAAAGACCATGGCGGCGCCCGTCTGCGCCATCATAGGTCACGATCTTGAGTTCTACGAAAAGATCCCCGAGCTGTTTCCCCACAACCCGGACGCTAAGAACTGGTTCAACTGGTCGCCGGAATTTGCCGAGCAGACGGCCTTTCGCAACGGTTCGTTGCAGGGCGCCTATTTCATGATTGCCGCCCGCGCCATGGGCCTGGATTGCGGGCCCATGTCCGGCTTCGATCAGGCGGGTGTGGATGAAGCTTTCTTTGCGGGCACCACGGTCAAATCCAACTTCCTGTGCAATATCGGCTATGGCAACCACGCCAAGCTTGATCCGCGCTCGCCGCGTCTGGCGTTCAGCGACGCCTGCAAAATCGTCTGACTACGGAATATTCTGTGACATCTCCCCAAAGTTCTCCGCCTGACGACGTGTTCGTGCTGGGCTTCGATACCGCCATGGATGCCTGCCAGGCGGCCATCGTGTCGCGCAATGGTGCGGTGGTCGCAAAGGCGCATGAACCCATGAAGCGCGGTCATGCCGAAGCGCTCGTGCCCATGATCGGGGCAGTACTTGATGCCGCAGAGCTCGGCCTTGAAGACCTGGCGCGGATTGGCGTCACGGTCGGGCCCGGCACGTTTGCAGGCCTGCGTGTGGGGCTCGCTGCCGCGCGCAGTTTCGGCGTGTCCCACGACATTCCCCTCGTCGGGGTCTCGACCCTTGAAGCGGTGGCCGTCACCTTGCCGGAGCCTGAAGCCGACCAGCCGCTGCGTGCCGGTGTCATTGCGTTCGATGCGCGTAATGACGAAGTCTATCTGCAGGTCGTCGACCCGCTGGGGACGCTGGTTGTGGCGCCGTCCGTTGTTGATCTCAAGACCGCGGCTGACGCCGTGCCGGAAGGACTTGTGAACCTGTCCGGGTCCGGCGCGCCCAAGCTGGCTGATGCGCTGGGGGCGCAGGAGCGCAGCAGTGACGTGGTCATCGTGGATGAAAACCTCTGGGCCCCGCAGGCCGAGTGGATTGCCCGGCTGGCCCTGGTGGCACCGGAAGACCGGGTGGGGCCGCCGTCACCGCTCTATCTGAGGCCGCCCGATGCCAAGGAGCCGGAAAACGGGGGGGCCCTTCCCCATGCCTGATGGAACCCAGGATCGCGAGAGCGTGGCGAACACGGGGGCTGTGCGGCCCGGCAGCGAAGACGATGTGCCCGCAATGGCGCACATTCACGCGCAGGCCTTTGCCGCTAGTGCCGCATGGAGCGCTCCGTCCATTCTGCATTTGCTGAAAACCCCGGGCGTCTTCGCGCTGGTGGCGGAACACGAGGGCAAACCGGCAGGCTTTGCCCTCATGCGAGCGGCGGGAAATGAAGCGGAAGTACTGACCATCGCCGTTGATCCACCCCATCGCCGGCAGGGCATGGCGCG
>JANQMQ010000741.1 GCA_028279995.1 Candidatus Phaeomarinibacter sp.
GGTCGATCGCCGGGCCATGCGTTTTTTGAGCAAGGGCGGTGCCTGGAACCATGTCGCCATGCCGGCATCTTCTGGCTCTGGGCAAACTGCACTTCCAGTGTCTTCTGTTCGGTCAGGTCAACGAAATAGACCATGACCTGCGCGTCGGAGGCCTTGTCCCCCTCCCCGGCCGACGAGCCCGCGCGGCTGATATAGGCCTGCAGCACCTTGTCGTTCTCGCCGCTGTCATCGTCGGGCGCATCAACGGCCGTTGGCGGCATCAGTCGAACATCGACGGGTCCCTTGTCGGGCTCGCCCTTGGCCGCATCCAGAATCGCCGTATCAAACGCTGCACGATCCTCATGGGCCACAAGGTCTGACAGTAGAACCGTCTTCTTGGTGTCGCCGGTAAGGGAGCCTTCCGGCAAAGCATCACCGACAGTGTCACGGAAGGTACGGTTGACGGACACGATCTGTCCTTCGCCATTCACCGTGACGATGCCGATCGGCGCATTGTTGAAGAAATGCGCAAACCGCACTTCAGCCGCATCCAGCAGGTCTCCACCCGTATTGATGCGCCGGTCATGAAGCACCAGGAAGGTGACCTTGCGCCCGTCAGCCATCTCACCTGCACGTTCGACAATGCGCACCGGCACAACCGCGGCACCCGAGGCAGGCCCGCGCGGCTTGAGGTCCGCATCAGACACCTTCACGTCTGTCTCACCGCCATTGCGGCTCAAGGGCACCCGCGTCCCGGCCAGCAGACTGTCGAACTCGATTGCCCCGGCAGTAAAAGTATCTGCGTCCACACCAACCCATCTGGCCATGGTGTCGTTGAGAAACAGCACACGCCCCTGCTCATCAAGGGCACAGACGCCGGACACAAGCCCGTTGAGATAGGAGCCAAGCCGCAGCGCTTCCCGTTCGCTGGCATCAAGCCGCTCGCGTGAGGCCGTCTGATCCGCCACCCGCCACAGGGCATATGTCTGCCCGACTGTGCCCGGCGCGAGATCAACCGGCAGCGGTTCAACACTTGCCGTCACCGCCCGCTTTTCGCCGTCGGTTACCTTGAATGAAATCTCCTCGCTGGCAGCGACACCCGCCCGCGCCGCCCGCGCCAGACGGAACGCTCTCGCGCCAGCGGATTCGCCGTCATCCACGTGATCCGCGTCATGGTCGCCCTCGCCTGCCAGCACGGTTTCAGCGTTGCGCAACTTCCGGCCACCGGCCAACGCCATGAACGCCTTGTTGGCATAGACCATCCGCCCCCGGTCATTGGTGACCGCCAGAGCCATGTCGGACGTTTCCGCCAGTCCGGCCGCAAGCCGCTCGCCCAGAAACCGGCCGCGCAGATCAAGCCGGATGAGCCCACCGAAAATGCCGGCCACTACCAGCAGCCCCAACGCGCCGAAGCCACCGAGAACATAGAATGCGATCTGCCCCATGGCGCCCGGGTCCGTCAGCGCGAACCCGACGGCGATGAGGCCGACCGCGCACAGGATCAGCCCCAGCCAGCGGCCGGCGGGCTTCGGTGCCTGATCCAGGTCTTCAGGTGCCGGTTCGAACGCTGCCGGCCCGTCGCTGCCCGCGTCTTTCACAAGCGAAAGCGGCGGTGCCGGTTGAGCCGAGCTGGGTGCCGGATCGGCATCATCAGAAGGGGAAACGGCGGGGTCTGCCGGGCTTGCCATCTTGGGCCTCCATCAAATGCGCTTCGGCAGAGTATCTACCGGACGCATGAGGCCATTTGGCGGCGCATCTAAAAGGAATCACGCGCGCGCCGAGCCCCGACGCATTTTACCCTTGAGGCGCATCACATAGCCAATGACTTGCGCCACAGCCTTGTAGTGCTCCGGCGGCACTTCGTCATCCACCTCAACCGAGGCATGAAGCGCCCGCGCCAGCGGCACATTTTCCACCAGCGGAATGTCGTGTTCCTTGGCAATTTCCCGGATCTTGAAGGCAATCCGGTCCACACCCTTCGCCACGCAGATGGGGGCCGCCATGCCTTCTTCATATTTGAGCGCAACCGAATAGTGGGTCGGGTTGGTGACGATGACCGAAGCTTCGGGCACCTGCGCCATCATCCGAGTGCGGCCGCGTTCCATGCGGATCTGCCGCAGCTTGGCCTTGACGGTGGGGTCACCCTCCATCTGCTTGAACTCGTCCTTGACCTCTTTCATGGTCATGCGCTGCTTCTTCAGCCACTGCGCCTTCTGGAATGCGAAATCGAGCCCGGCGATGATCGTCATGATCGCAATCACGCCGCCAATGAGCTTGAGCGCCAGCGTCTGCAGGATGCCGGGAATGAGCGCCAGTTCCACCCGCATCAGTGAGCCAAGCATGTCGAGTTCCGGCCACACGACCAGAAACGCAATCAGCGACACGACCGAGAGCTTCGCCAGCGCCTTCACGAAGTTCATCAGGCCCTGCGGACCAAAAATACGCTTGAGGCCTGCAAGCGGCGATATCTTCGAGAATTTCGGTTTCATGTTTTCAGCAGAAAACACCGGCTTGTGCTGGATCAGGTTTCCGGCAA
>JANQMQ010000018.1 GCA_028279995.1 Candidatus Phaeomarinibacter sp.
CCCGATGGGTTACAAGCACTGTCGCAGCGCCCATACGGGCGGCTGCGGCCGCGGCTTCGCAGCCCGCATGGCCGCCGCCAATGACGATCACGTCAAAGCGTGTGCCGTCCTGCGGCGAGATGATATTGGACATCAGGGTCATAGGTGCGGTGCATAGCGCAATCGCGCGCTCAACTAAAGGCGGCAATCAGGGAAACAGACATGTTTATCCACAGCTTTGGACTCCATTTGTTTCACGTGAAACATTGGGGCCGCTCTGGTGTGAATCATCGGGCTTGGTTCCCATGAAACATCCCGGCTCTTAACGGGCTGTTAACACCGGTTAACGGGGCTTAACCTTATTTGCCGATGCAGAAGTCCCGAAAGATGACATCCAGCACATCCTCCACATCGACCGTGCCGACAAGCCTGCCAAGCGCCCGAAGTGCCATCCGCATTTCCTCGCTGACAAGGGCAGCCTCACCACCCGCCTCATCCCCGGCCTCTGACAGGGCCCGCTCCAGGCTGTCCGACGCATCACGCAGGGCTGCCGCCTGGCGTGCTCGACCCACCAGGGCGGACACATGGGCGCCGCCCGCCAGGTCCTGCGCCGCGGATGCCAGCCAGTCTTCAAGGGCATCCACCCCCTCACCTGTCGACGCGGACAGAAGAAGGTCACAATCAACCCCTCCGGAACCGGCAGAAAGATCGGCCTTGTTGCCCACAACCAGCCGTCGAGCAGCATCCAGGCCCGACGGCCATGCAGGTGCCTCCACATTCGTGAGGTCGCAGACCCAGATCGCGATATCAGCCGCAGCAGCCCGCGACCGGGCTCGGGCTATCCCCTCCCGCTCCACCGGATCATTGGTTTCACGGAGGCCCGCCGTATCGGCCAGAACAACCGGAATGCCCCCAAGATCGAGCCCCACCTCGATGATGTCCCGTGTGGTGCCGGAGACATCCGACACAATGGCCGCCTCCCGGCCCGCAAGCCGGTTCATCAGGCTGGACTTGCCGACATTCGGCGCACCCAGAATGGCAACCTGCACACCGTCACGCATGACCTCCCCGGCATTAGCGGACTGAAGCACCTGGGCCATCTCACCCTGCACCTCAGAGATCATCCCCACCGCCTGCTCGGAAAGACCATCCGGCAGTTCTTCATCACTGAAGTCGATTTCCGCCTCGACCAGCGCCAGCGCCTTCACCAGACGCTCTTTCCAGTCCGCGCATCGCGCCGCCAGCGCCCCTTCCGTCTGCGCGAGCGCAAGCCGCCGCTGGCCCGCCGTTTCCGCATCAATCAGATCTGCCAGTCCCTCAACCTGCGTCAGGTCCATGCGGCCGTTGGCAAAGGCCTGCCGGGTGAACTCGCCTGGTTCCGCGAGCCGCAGGCCGTCCAGTGATGCGAGCGCTTCCAGCACGCCAGCGACCACCGCACGGCTGCCGTGGACATGCAGCTCGGCCATGTCTTCACCGGTCACCGTGCCGGGGCCCGGCAGCCACAGCACCAGCGCCTGATCAAGATGCTCGCCGGTTCGTGGGTCCGCGAGACGGCGGACAACCGCCTTGCGCGCCGGGGGCATCGCGGTGCCGGCCAGCCCCGTCAGAGCCTGTGCCGCACTGGATCCGCTGATGCGTATGACGGCAATCCCTGCCCGCCCCTGACCACTGGACAAGGCGAAAACAGTGTCATCCATGAAGGTCGG
>JANQMQ010000032.1 GCA_028279995.1 Candidatus Phaeomarinibacter sp.
GCTTGCTGAATTGCACGAAACACTTGGCCAGCAAGGGTCCCGCGTGCAAATGTTCGCGCGGGTCGGTTACGGCCCCGCTCTTTCACCCAGCCCGCGCTGGCCGATTGAGGCGAAGATCACATGAATATTTTTTGTAGTTTTGAGTTTCATGGACAACGAACAAAAACAATCTCCGTCCAGTTTGAATGATCCGACGCTCTTCACCTTTTTCAATGAGATCGGAATTGTTGATCAATTGGCGCGCACCGCATTTGAACGGGTGCTCCCCAAAGGCATGACCGTGCCGCAGTTTTCGGTGCTGAACCATTTCGTTCGCCTCGGCGGGCCGCGCACACCTGCTCAACTGGCAAGTTCTTTTCAGGTGAGCCGTGCCACCATGACCAACACGCTGAAGCGTCTGGATGAAGCAGGCCTCATTGTGGCGCATCGCGACCCTAATGACGGGCGCTCGAAGCAGATCGACATTACCCAGGCCGGCCGCGACATGCGGGAGCGATCCGTTGCCAATCTCATGCCGCTTTTGGCGGAGATGGCCCAGCGTCTCGATGTGGCGTCACTCGCGAAAGTCATCCCAACGCTGCAGGCGGCGCGCATCGAGTTGGACAATAGTCGCGAAGTTGCTGACGAGGTGGCTGCTAGGCAAGCAGACTCGTAGCTGCGTCGTAGACGAGTTTCAGGCCCACCAGCGTCACACCGGCATAGCAGAGCTTGTAGAATGGTTCTTCCGGGATGAGGTGGTGCAGGCGGACACCGGCCATGATCCCGATCGGCGCCAGAGGCATGAGCACAAGGGCAGTCAGCAGGTTTGTTGCGTCAAACTGACCAAGCGCCAGATAGGGCGGTACCTTGATGAGGTTCACTGCCCAGAAGAAAACCACGCTTGTGCCGACATAAATGGTTTTGTCCAGACGCTGGGGCAGCATGTAGACCTGAAACGGGGGGCCACCGGCATGGGCGACAAAGCTTGTGAAGCCGGCAACTGCCCCCCAGAAGCCGCCCTTGCGAACAGATCGCCCCGGCACGCCGTCGCGTCGCTGACCGGTCCAGAAGTCTGCCGCGAATGCGAGTGCAACCAGACCGACAACCAGCGCGACATGTTCCTCACGAACGGTGCTGGCTGTCATCCAGCCAATGAAGATGCCGATGGCGGCTGCGGGCATCAGGATGCGCAGATTCGGCATGTCGAACTTGCGGCGATAGGCCCACAAGCCGACGACGTCCATGACAAGCAAGATGGGGAGCAGAATGGCCGCAGCCTGGAGGGGTGAGATGACGAGGGCCATCAACGGCACGCCCAGAATTCCAAATCCGCCTGCAAACCCGCCCTTTGAGATACCCACAATGAGAACTGCAGGGATTGCTGCAAAGTAAAACCAGGGATCTTCGATCATGTAATACAGCCGTCCGATACGAAGAGCGCTTGCATGCACCCTTGCGGCAATGGGAAATTGGAGCTGCCGCTATAGGGCAACTCGCATCAAAGCGCAAAAAAGTCGGTTGGACGCATTTCGCAGGGCCGACATGTCAGGACGGAAATGAGTACCTACCACGATACCTATTCATCATGGCGCAACGATCCGGAAGGGTTCTGGTCCGAGGCTGCCAAGAGCATTCACTGGGACAGGCCTTGGGACAAGGTTCTGGACGTGTCCACCCACGCAAATGGGAGCTGGTTCACAGGTGCTGTGTGCAACACCGCCTACAATTGTCTCGACCGGCATGTGATTGCCGGGCATGGAGACCGCGCGGCGCTGATCTATGACAGCCCGGTCACAGATACAAAAAAGACCTATTCCTATTCCGAGCTGCTGGATGATGTTTCGGCGCTCGCGGCCGTGCTGCACGCGCAAGGGCTCTCCGCCGGTGACCGCGCCATCATCTACATGCCGATGATACCGGAAGCGGCCATCGCTATGCTGGCCTGTGCCCGGATTGGCGTTATCCACTCGGTCGTTTTTGGCGGCTTTGCCGCCCATGAGCTTGCTACACGCATTGAAGATGCCAAGCCCAAGGCGATGCTGCTTGCCTCCTGCGGTATCGAACCGGGGCGGGTCGTTGCGTACAAGCCGCTGGTGGATGAGGCCATAGACCAGTCGCAGCATAAGCCTGATGCGTGTCTGGTGCTCCAGCGGCCGATGGAGGCCGCATCCATGATCGACGGGCGCGATCATGACTGGGCAGATGCGGTGGCAGGTGCCAAGGCGGAAGGAAAGCGGGCGGACTGTGTTCCGGTTGCTGCGACCGACCCGCTGTACATCCTTTACACCTCCGGCACGACGGGCCAGCCCAAGGGCGTGGTACGCGACAATGGCGGGCACATGGTTGCGCTCAACTGGTCGATGAAGGCCATCTACGGGATGGATCCCGGGGATGTGTTCTGGGCAGCTTCAGATGTGGGCTGGGTGGTCGGCCATTCCTACATCGTTTATGGGCCGCTGCTCGCCGGCTGCACCAGCATTCTTTATGAGGGTAAACCTGTCAGCACCCCGGATGCCGGGGCGTTCTGGCGGGTGATTTCGGAACACAAGGTCAAGGCGCTGTTCACCGCGCCGACGGCATTTCGCGCGATCAAGCAGCAGGACCCCGATGGCGCCCTGATCAACGACTATGACCTCTCGCACTTCAACATGCTGTTTCTTGCCGGGGAGCGGGCTGACCCGCCAACCGTGCAATGGGCTGAAGACAAGTTGCAGGTCCCAGTCATTGATCACTGGTGGCAGACGGAGACCGGCTGGGCGATTGCCGCAAATCCTGCCGGCCTGGGATTGATACCCGTCAAGCACGGTTCGCCGACAGTCGCGATGCCTGGATATGACGTGCGGGTGCTTGATGATGCAGGGCATGAGGTGCCGGCGGGGACCACCGGGTCCATCGCGGTCAAATTGCCCTTGCCTCCAGGTTGCCTGCCAACGCTTTGGGAAAACGAAAACCGCTTCAAGGACGCCTATCTCTCCGAGTTCCCTGGCTACTACAAGACAGCAGATGCGGGGTATACGGACGAAGACGACTACCTCTTCATCATGGCGCGCACTGACGACATCATAAATGTTGCTGGGCACAGGTTGTCGACCGGCGGTATGGAAGAGGTGCTGGCCGCGCATCCTGATGTGGCTGAGTGCGCCGTCATCGGAGTTGCTGACGACCTCAAGGGTCAGTTGCCGCTGGGGTTTGTCGTGCTGAAGGCCGGGTGCGAGCGTAGCGCTGATGATATTGAGCGCGACTGCGTAGCGCTGGTGCGGCAGGAAATCGGGCCCGTTGCCGCCTTCAAGACCGTGATCGTTATCAAGCGGCTGCCGAAGACCCGATCGGGCAAGATTCTGCGCGGGACCATGAGCAAGGTCTGCGACAGTGAAGCATGGAAGATGCCAGCGACCATTGATGATCCGGCAATTCTCGACGAAGTTACCGCAGCGGTGCAGGAGCGCGGCTACGCAGGCGCCGCTTCAGGCAGAAAGGTGTAAGTCCAATGGATCTCGGCGATAAGGTTGCCATTGTGACCGGTGCGGCACGAGGTATCGGCTATGCCTGCGCCCAGCGTTTTGCCCAGGAAGGCGCGCGGGTCATGCTGGCGGATGTTGACGAGAAGGCCGGCGCAGAGGCCGCTTCTGTTATCCGCGAAGCAGGTGGTAACGCGCAGTTTGTGGCCTGTGATGTTTCAGACAGGCTAGGCGTTCACAACCTCATCGCGGCAACGCTGGAGGCTCATGAACGCGTCGATGTGCTCATCAACAATGCTGCCATCGTGCACTCAGAGGATTTTCTAGAGCTCTCCGAGGCGGCGTTCGAGCGGGTGATGAAAGTGAACCTGACAGGCGCTTTCATTACCGGACAAGCGGTGGCTCGCGCCATGAAGCGGCAGTTTGAAGAGGATCAGCGCCAGGGTGTCATCATCAACATGTCATCGGTCAATGCTGAAGTCGCCATACCGGACCAAGTGCCCTATGTGGTGGCAAAAGGCGGACTGAACCAGCTCACCCGGGTGATGGCGGTCGCGCTTGCCAAATATGGTATCCGGGTGAACGCCATAGGGCCGGGATCCATTTCCACTGGCATGTTGCGTGCCGTCAATGCAGATGATGCAGGACGGGCACGGCTGATGTCCCGCACGCCCCTCGGGCGGGTCGGTTCGCCGGACGAGATAGCAGGCGTAGCGGTGTTTCTTGCGTCTGACGACGCAAGTTACATCACCGGTGAATGCATCTACGCAGATGGTGGACGGCTGGCCCTCAACCTCACGGTTGATGCCTAGGCGTGCGGGTCTTCGTCGTCTTCCGATGCAACGGAGCTGCCGCCAAGGCTCGAGAACACAGAGTCCACATCCGGGCTTTCGCCATCGCGGGCATCGCTGTCAGCCGGCGTGTCTGCGCCCTGTTCCAGCACCTGACCAAAGTCACCTTCTTCCGGCTGCGTGATGCCGGCGGCGGCATCCGCCAGAGCCTGGGTGGCAGGGGCGAGAGTGCCCATGTCTTCCAGTGACTTGCCAGCCTTCTTGGCTTCGCGCTCGCGACGGCGGGCAGCTTTCTGAACAGCCGCATCCAGTTCCATCTGTGTACACAGGCCAAGCGTCACCGGATCAACTGGGTTGATGTTGGACATGTTCCAGTGTGACCGGTCACGGATCGACTGAATGGTGGGCTTTGTGGTGCCCACCAGTTTGCCGATCTGCCCGTCCGTCAGTTCCGGGTGGTAGCGCACGAGCCATGCAATCGCATCCGGGCGCTCCTGGCGGCGTGACAGGGGCGTGTAGCGGGGACCCTTGCGGCCTTTCTTTGGTTCCGGCAGCTCGTGCTTGGACTTGGAAATCTGCAACTCGTAAGACGCATCGTCCTCGCCGCGCTTGATCTCGTCGCGGGTGATCTGACCGGCCGTGACCGGGTCCTGACCCTTGATGCCCATGGCAACGTCGCCATCAGCGATGCCTTTGACCTCAAGCGGATGCAGACCGCAGAAAGCTGCAATCTGATCAAAGGTGAGGGACGTGTTATCCACCAGCCAGACGGCGGTGGCCTTGGGCATGAGAGGAGCGGTCATTTGTCTTGTCCTTCGCTTGCGCGCGGATGTGCAGGATCGTGTGCGAAACAGCAAAGGCTGTAACGCGCCGCATCTTGCCGATACGGCCCCTGATCATCCAATTGGTTGAAGGGATTAGCCTTCTTATAGGCCTACATGCGCCCAGATGAAAGAGGCGTTTTGGGCTTTGCCTGCAACCGGCAAATCAGGTTGTCAGCAGGATTTTGCCGACGTGGCCGGAGGATTCCATGCGTTCGTGGGCTTTGGCCGCATCTGCGAGAGGAAAAGTCCCGTCCACGACGGGTTTTACCCGACCGGCCTCGACGAGGGGCCATACATGCAGGCGTACTTCCGATGCCAGCCGGGCCTTCTCGGCCGCGTCCCGGGCCCGCAGCGTGGAGCCGCGCAGGGTCAGCCGCTTGAGCATGAGGGGCAGGAGGTCCACTTCCACCTTTGAACCGGACATGTAGGCAATATTGACGATACGGCCCTGTTTGGCGGCGGCTGCGATGTTCCGGCCGACATAGTCGCCGCCCACCATGTCCAGAATGACATCAGCACCCTTGCCGTCGGTTTCCTTCTGGACGACCTCCACGAAGTCTTCGTCGCGGTAGTTGATGGCGCGGGCGGCTCCCAGCTCTTCGCAGGCCTTGCACTTGTCAGCGCTGCCGGCCGTCGCCAGGACCTTGACGCCGAGGGTGGAGGCAATCTGGATGGCCGTTGTGCCGATGCCTGATGAGCCACCGTGGACAAGGAGCGTTTCGCCGGGGCGCAACTGGCCGTCCTCAAAGATATTGGTCCACACGGTCATGATTGTTTCCGGTAGTGCCGCTGCATCGACCAGGGAGACACCCTCGGGCTTTGGTAGCACGCTGCCCTCATGGACGGCGACATACTCCGCGTATCCACCACCGGCGAGGAGGGCACAGACCTCGTCACCCTCCTTCCACAGTGTGACGCCTGGGCCTGTGGCGACAATTGTGCCTGATACTTCAAGGCCAGGAAGATCAGAGGAGCCTGTAGGGTCGGGGTAGAACCCCATGCGTTGCACGCAGTCGCCGCGGTTGACACCGGCAGCAGCCACCTTAATCAGCACCTGCCCGTGATCCAGCTTGGGTGCCGGGCGCTCGGTGATCTGGAGGACATCCGGCCCGCCGAATTCTGTGATTTCTACGGCCTGCATCGTGGCGGGGGTGAAGGTCATTGCCGGAACGCCTTGTCTTGTTGAGGGGAGCAGCACAAACTTGCTGACAGGGAAACTGGCAAGTCACGCGGCAAGGTTCAAGGCCACACGGCTTCAGGCTGCAAGGGCACGCAGGAGGATCAATCAATGCAGGACGACGACCTTCCACCCCCACCGATTTTGAGTCTGACCAAGGCCGAGATCGAAAACCTGTCAGTTGCCGAACTGGAAGAGCGGATCACAGCCCTGGAAGCTGAAATTGCCCGGGTGCGTGACGTGATTGCGTCCAAGCAGGATAGCAAATCCGCAGCGGAGGCCGTCTTCGGCAAGAGCTAGAACAGAGCCTGACCCGTTTTGGCACTCAAACCAGCCAAATGTGCGAACTCAGCGTTAACGCCCGTTAACCTTTTATTAGCACCTGCCGCTCTAGGGTGAAGCTGCGTAATCCGGTTTGCCCGGGTTTTGGGGTGGCTGCCGCCATACCCATTTGACGCCTCCCTGTTGAACTTTATAGAGCCGCGCTCAAACGCGGCTCTTTTTTTGTCCGGAATCTGCCCCTTTTGCGGAATCCTGCCCTCTGGCGTAGGCTTTTCGCTCGTGTCGGCCCCCGTGGGGTGGGCTGGCACCGTTCTTGTAATCCCAACACCACAGGCACACAGCGAGCGCTGATTTGTGCCGAAACGGGTTCAGAACGGAACAGTGGGGCTTTTGATGGGCACGGTAGACGGTACGCTTAACGACGTGAGCCTTCTTGGCAGCGTGCAGAACTTTGCTGAGACAGCGCAGTTCGAGCAGATGTTCAAAGACGGCATGGGGATGGTCGAGGAGGTGGCGGCCTATCTCGACGGGGAAGGGCGCGAGCACGCCAAGACCCTGTCGCGCAAGGGGGCTCTGGCCTACGCTGCTGAGAGCATGCGGCTGACGACACGGCTGATGCAGGTAGCGTCATGGCTGCTGGTGCAGCGGGCTGTGGCGCGTGGTGAGATGACAGTGACGGAGGCCCGCACCCAGCGGTATCGCCTAGGTGCCAAGGAACTCTGCTACGCGACGCCTATTGAGGGAGCCGATGAGCTGCCGCATCCGCTGGCCGACATGATTTCCCGCTCACGGCGGATCTACGCCCGGGTAGACCGGCTGGACAAGATGATGCACGGCGATGCGTCCGAGACGGAACCCAAGACTGCCGTCGCCCGGCAACTTTCCAAGATCGAAAGCGTGTTCCGTCAGATGCGCGACGAAGACCGGCTGCACTAGTGGCATCAGGCGCGCAGTGCTGCGGCGGGGTGGGCTGACCGCCCAGCGCCCGCTCAGGCACCTGAAAGTCGATACATGGACAAAAAAGGCCGGTGCAGTGATGCACCGGCCTTTTTGTATCTGTGGTCCTGGGACGTACGGCTTATACGAGGCCCCTAGACGAAACCTTTGTACTTGTCCTTGAAGCGGGACAGGCGTCCGCCACGGTCCATAAGGCGCTGCTCGCCGCCGGTCCATGCCGGGTGCGTGGTCGGGTCGATGTCCAGCACCAGACGGTCACCTTCTTTGCCGTAGGTCGACTTGGTCTGGTACTCGGTGCCGTCATTCATGACCACGGTGATCATGTGGTATTCCGGGTGGATATCTGGCTTCATGGCCTTGATCTTTCTCATAAGTCCGCGCCTGAGCGTTAACGGGCGCCCGTCGCGGAAAGCCTGCAATCTTCACTAGAAGTCGCGCGGTATAGCTCTTTGGGGGGCTTAGTGCAAGGGCCAGGACGCAGGCTGGCGGTCATATGGCCATTTGGGCTCTTCGCCTTGTCGGTTGCGGCGCGCGGCCCCATGTTGCCGACAGGGCTTCTTTGCTATGACACCGCCACGGACCGACTACGCGCCCCCTGCCAGAAGAGACCTTTTTTGAGCGATACAGCCGCCATTTCGAGCCCCAACCCTGACAGCCGTCCGCGTGGACGTGGCTTCAAGCCGCTGTTCAGCCTGCTGCCACTGGTCACGCGGTACCCGTGGCAACTGGCGGGCGCTTTGGGGGCGCTTGTCGCTGCCACTGTCGCAACCCTGGCGATTCCTGTCGGCGTTCGTGGAATGGTCGACAACGGGTTTTTAGCTGAGAGTGCGGAATCCATCGATCAGGCTTTTGCCTTCCTGATGGTGCTTGCGGTCGCCATGGCGATAGCGTCTGCCACCCGATACTTTTTTGTCACCCGCCTGGGCGAACGGGTGACGGCCGATCTGCGGTCGCAGGTGTTCGGCAATCTGCTCACATTGGCCCCGCAGTTTTATGAGACGGTGCGCACGGGTGAAATCCTGTCCCGCCTGACGGCCGACACGACGCTGGTGCGCGTGGTGCTGACCTCCAGCATGTCTGTTGCATTGCGTAATATTTTCCTGTTCTTTGGCGGGGCGGTCATGGCGGCGCTGACAGCACCCGGGCTGAGTGCGATGGTGCTGCTCGCCCTGCCTGTAATCGTACTGCCGCTTATCGGGTTTGGTCGTCTCATTCGCGGCCTGTCGCGCGCCAGCCAGGACCGGCTGGCTGACACGGGTGCTTTTGCCTCGGAAGCCCTGCAGGCAATCAAGGTTGTTCAGAGCTTCAATCATGAAGAGCATGACCGTGCGCGGTATGCGGGTGTGGTGGAGCGGGCCTATGAGGCGGCAAGGCGGCATGTAACCGCCCGCTCCTTCATGACCGCCGTGATCATTGCGCTGGCGTTTGCAAGCATCGTTGGTGTCCTGTGGATGGGCGCGCGGGCCGTGATTGCCGGTGACATGACCGGTGGGACGCTCAGCCAGTTCATCATTTACGCGATTATCTGTGCCACCAGCATGGCAGCGTTGAGCGAAGTCTGGGGCGAGTTTCAGATGGCTGCCGGGGCAGCGGAACGCCTGTCCGAGCTGCTGACGGCG
>JANQMQ010000087.1 GCA_028279995.1 Candidatus Phaeomarinibacter sp.
TCGCCCAGCTGGTCCGCTACCGCAGACTGGAGGTGGCGCCGGGCCGCATGGACCGCATCAGCGTCGATATCGGTACCAATATGCTGTGCCAATTCAGCCTCGCCGGGCAGATCCAGCATCATGGCCGCAAAGGCTGGTTCCAGTGTGTCATCCTGCAGGATATGGCGCAGGGCATCCGCATAGCGCACACCGCGCCGTGGCTTTTCACCAGCCCCTATGGCGTTAATGACATTGACAAGAAGCTCACGCGCATAGGTCTGCCCCGCTTCCCAGCGTGCGCAGGGGTCAGAGTCGTGCGCCATGCGAAACAGCCAGTCCTTGTCGCCACCATTGCTGGTCAGTTTGACCGGTGCGGAAAACCCTCTCAGGAGCGAGAGAACGGGAGGAGAGGCAACTTTGTTGAAGCGGTAGGTCTGTTCGTACTCAGTGAGTTCCAAAACGGTCTCGGTATCGCTGCCTGAGCCAGCCTTGCCCTCAGGCACTGCCTGATTGATCGGAAGGCTGCTGCCGTTCTCTCCGATCAAGCCCAAGACCAGTGGTATGTGGAGCGGAGCCTTGCTGCTCTGGCCCGGTGTGGGTGGCGTCGACTGGGTGACCGTCAGCTCATAGGTCTCATCAAGCGGGGAATACCGGCCGGAGACAACGAGCTCCGGTGTGCCGGCCTGGTCATACCAGCGCTTGAACTGCTTGAGATCCCGCCCGGAGGCTTCTTCCATGGCGGAGATGAAATCCTCAACGGTTGCGGCGCGTCCGTCATTCTCGCTGAAGTAAATGTCCATCCCTTGGCGGAATGCATCCGGACCGATGATGGTCTTCAGCATACGGACAACCTCAGCACCCTTCTCGTAGACGGTAGCCGTATAGAAGTTGTTGATCTCGATATAGCTGGCAGGCCGCACCGGATGGGCGAGGGGGCCTGCATCCTCGGGGAACTGGTGAGCGCGCAGCGTCTTGACGTCGGCGATGCGTTTGACCGCGCGCGACCGCATGTCACTGGTGAACTCCTGGTCGCGGAAGACGGTCAGGCCTTCCTTGAGGCAGAGCTGGAACCAGTCGCGGCAGGTGACCCGGTTACCGCTCCAGTTATGGAAGTACTCGTGTGCGATAATGGCTTCGACATTTGCAAAGTCGGCATCTGTCGCGGTGTCCGGGCGCACGAGAATGTACTTGTCGTTGAAGACGTTCAGCCCCTTGTTTTCCATCGCTCCCATGTTGAAGTCGGAGACCGCGACGATGTTGAACACATCAAGGTCGTACTCCCGCCCGAACTCCTGCTCATCCCACGCCATGGAACGCTTGAGCGAGTCCATGGCATAGGCAGTCCGGTCCGCCTTGCCGTGTTCCACGTAAATACCCAAGGTGACATCACGACTGGACATCGTCCTGAATGTGTCCGAAACGCAGTCAAGGTCGCCGGCAACCATCGCGAACAGATAGGACGGCTTGGGATGCGGGTCATGCCACTCCGCGAAGTGTCTGCCTCCGGGCAGGTCACCGCTCGCGACCGGGTTGCCGTTTGCCAGTAGGATCGGACAGGACGCCTTTTCCGATTCGAGACGGACGGTGTAGACGGCCAGAATGTCCGGGCGGTCCGGGAAATAGGTGATGCGGCGGAAACCTTCCGCCTCACACTGCGTGCAGTACACATTGTTGGACCGATAGAGGCCTGTAAGCGACGTGTTGGCTTCAGGGTCGCACGTGGTCTCAACAATCAGGGTGTGCGGTTGGGGTGATACATCCCGGATCGTCAGAGCCTTGTCTGTCAGCGTGTATCTGTCGCTACCAAGCGTTTCTCCATCCAGCGAGATGGAAACAAGCGACATCCGTTCCCCGTCCAGAACAAGCTCGGATGAGCGAGACTGGTCTTCATTGGGGCGAAGAAGCGTTGTGGCAATGACCTGCGTTGCGTTTGGCGCAAGCTTCACATCCAGCGATACGGTATCAACCAGCCAGGGCGGTGCCGTATAGTCTTCCAGATGAATGGCTGAAGGGGCAGGCGGCGTAGCGGGCGAGGTGCCCTCTGTCATAGCGTTCAAGGGTTTTCCACGGATAGAGTACAAATCATGTGCAGTCAGACCACTATACGCTGACACGCACAGGATAACAGGTGTCGGCCAGCGTCAACGCTGCACTATGCCTGACCAGCTTCTGCTTCCGGGTCCTGCTCAATAGCCTTCATGGTTTGCTTGGCGTCCTGAATGAGGCTCATGAGTTCGTTGGAAATGTTTTCCGGCTGATCTTCAGCGTATCCAACCAGTTCACGTGTAAGGCGGTAGAGTCGGATGCTCCCGGAGATGAGCCGGGCCTGAAACTCGATGCGCTCAGGGTAGAGATCATACTCTGACCCCGGCACACGCCAGCCGCCCCAGTCGTTTTCACCGGTCACAACAATGGGATAGGTGCCCGGATGCGGGTGGTGGCTGCATTCATCAGGTTGCTGCCACTTGTTCTTGCCGCGCATCACACGCCAGTTTTCGCCATCATAGCCCGAGACCTGCTCCGAGGTGGCTTCGCTGGCCAGCTCTTCTGCCCCAAACTCACGGCCCAGACCCACGTCATAGAAGATGCGAAGGGGCTCTTCCACGTCCTTCGCCCATTGTGGCAAGACATGCTCAATCTGAGCCCATGTGCCCACGGGTTTAACGTAGACGCGCTGGTTCTTGTGGAACTGCGCTTTGGCCATGGTTCTGCTCCGCGTCCGGTAAAACTGATATGCGACGATGAAACAGTGTCACAGGGCCAGTTAAGGGTGGCTTAAGCATGCCGGGCCAATTGAAGACGTCGGTGGGGTAGTAGGGCCGAAAATCAGGCGGATTTCGTCATTGAGCGGACGGAAGTTGTAACCCAGGTGACCGCGGCTGAGACGCCGCGTCGCGCATCCGCCATGAGGGTGTAGGCCACAGGCACCACAACGAGCGTCAAGGCTGTTGAGGACGTCAGTCCTCCGATGACCAGAAAACCCATACCATTCCGGAACTCGGCACCCTGGCTGACGGACATGGCAACCGGGATCATCCCGCAAATCGTGGATAGTGCCGTCATCAGGACCGGCCGTAGCCGGACCGGACCGGCTTCCCGCATGGCGTCGCGTGCGGACTTGCCGCTCTCATGCGCTTGGTTGGCGTAGTCGATAAGCAGAATGCCGTTCTTCATGACCAGCCCCATCAGGGCCAGCAGGCCGATCTGAGCGAACATCGTCATGGTTTCGCCCGCAAGCCAGATGGCGATGAACGCGCCGACGAAGGACAGGGGCGCCGTCAGCATGATGATCATCGGCTGGGTGAAGCTGTTAAACTGACTTGCCAGGATCATGTAGAGCGCCACAAGCGCCAACATGAAAGCAAAGGCGATGGCCTGGCCCGTCTCCTTCATGCGTTTCGCGCGGCCTTCCGCCGTCACGGCATAGTTGTCGGGAATCTGTGCGGACGCGATGATCCGCTCGAATTCGGCAGTTGCGTCGCCCATGGCAACGCCCGGACCAGTGTTGGCAAAGATGGAGATTTTCCGAGACCGGTTTGACCGGTCAATCTGTGCTGGCCCCGCTTCCACATTGAAGGCAGCCAAATTAGCCAGATCGATCAGTTCCTGATCTGACGCACGCACCTGAATGAGTTCAAGCTGATGCAATTCGTGGCGCTGGTCTTCCTCAAGACGCACCCGCACATCATATCGCTGCCCGTATTCCTCGAACGTGGCCACATCGACGCCCCCCACAAGAGCGCGGACTGTGTCGGCAAGAGAACGGACGGGGACGGATAGGTCAGCCGCGCGGACGCGGTCAACCACAACCTGCACTTCCGGTTTGCCTTCTTCGAAGGAGGTCTTGATATCGCGAAAAATGCCTGCCTCGCGCATGCGCGCTGAGATGAGGTCTGTGCGCTGGCGCAGAACATCCAGGTCAGGCCCTGACATGGAGTATTCAAGCTCGAAGTTCGTGAAACCGCCGCCGGATATCCAGGGCACATCGG
Organism: Candidatus Phaeomarinibacter sp.; assembly: GCA_028279995.1. Classification (GTDB taxonomy): domain Bacteria; phylum Pseudomonadota; class Alphaproteobacteria; order CGMCC-115125; family CGMCC-115125; genus Pyruvatibacter. The sequence continues at coordinate 3,969 of JANQMQ010000087.1, forward strand.
TCAAAGAGATGTGTGTGGCCTCCGGTGCCGCCTTCTGCATGGCGGCACGGGCTGCGTCCATGATCGGGATGAAGCCAATGTCACAATCT
>JANQMQ010000091.1 GCA_028279995.1 Candidatus Phaeomarinibacter sp.
GCCGATGCATCCGTATCTGGATGAAGCGACACAGGATCGGATCATTGAGGGTGTCCGGCGCGCGATTGCCGGTTAGGGCCTCACGCCAAGATCTGCATAGGTTTCCAGGACCGCAGCGGTGACGGCCTCATTGGAATGTCGCTGAGCCACGAAGGCCCGACCCGCAATCCCCATCTGCTCTCTCATGGCAGCGTTCGTGATGAGCCGCCGCAAGGCATCCGCCAATGCGGGGGCATCGCGCAGCGGCGCGAGCAGGCCCGTCTCGTTTGCAATGATCGCGTCCCGGCACCCGGGAACATCGGTGGTGACACAGGGCAGACCGCAGGCGGAGGCTTCCAGCAATGCCTTCGGCAGTCCTTCGCGATAAGACGGCAGACAGGCTATGTGGCTGGACCGGTAGAGGTCGGCCATGTCTGGTACTGGCCCCAGCCAGGTGACGCACCCTTCGGATTCCCAGGCTCGAAGTTCAGATTCCGCAATCGCTGTTCGGTTGGCCGGGTCAAGCCCGCCGGCCAGCACGAAGCGCGCATTGAGACCTTCACCTGTCAGTGTCCGGGCAGCTTCGACAAATTCGCGCACCCCTTTGTCGGCCAGCATGCGGGCGGCGAGGGCAATCTGGACGGGTGGCGGTGCCGGTGAGGTGGGTGGCGCGAACCGGGCGAGGTCGACACCTGATCCGGGAATCAGACGGGTGCGGCTGGCAGACACGCCGAACCGGGTCGTGACGAGCTCTTGGTCGTCCGGGTTCTGGACAATGGCAATCTGACGTCGGCCGCCAAGGGACAGGCGCAGGGCCATGGTAAGGCCTGAGCGAATGACTTTTTCCCGCAACCCCTGCCCGAGGAAGAAGGAGCCCACGCCTGTCACGGACATGACGGTTGGTTGCCGCTGCCAGCGCGAAACCAGCGCTGCATAGAGGGCCGGTTTGAGGGTAAAGGCGTGAACGATGTCCGGCCTGAGGGCCTTAACAAGGGCATTGAGGCTGGTCAGCGTTTCCATTTCCCGGGCGGGTGAGGCGAAACTGCGTGCCAGAGGCCATGGATGGAATGTCAGACCATCAGTGTCCAGGTTTGCCGCTTCGCGGGGCTCATTGATGGCCACATGGACGTCCCACCCGGCGTTTTGGGCGGCGCGGGCGATGGGGAGACGATGGTTGAAGAAGCTTTCGAGCTGATTGGCGGCCAGAAGCAGGCGCGGCTGAGTGCATTCCCCCTTTGCACTGGCCCGCGTCTTCATGTATACCCTCGCGACTTGATGTGGCCCGGCGCTGAAAAGCGGCTCGGGCCTCCTAGTTTTTCGATGATCTGGCGCGCGGCCAACCCCACATTTCTGGGCGGGAAATCGCGAAAACATTGGTCGCAACGGTTACCAATGGCGCAAGACACACACCAGACTGAGGCAGATACCCATGGCGGTCCCTAAAAGTAAAGTCACCAAGGCCCGGCGCGGCTGGCGTCGCAGCCACCATGGCCTTGATCAGCCGGCCTATGTGGAAAACCCGGATTCCGGTGAGCTTCACCGTCCGCACCACATCGACCTGAAAAGCGGCATGTATCGTGGCCGCCAGGTCCTGGAGCCCAAAGACGACGCGTAAGCGCCGTTTTCCCCGGCTTTCAGACAAAAACGACACATTCAAGGGGTCCTTCGGGGCCCCTTTTCTTGTTTTGTTCTGCTGATTTGGGCTTTCCATGATGTGATGCGGCAGCGTCACGGGTGTGCCGCATTTTAACTGTACCCCTTTGAACCGCGCGAGGGATTGCGGCGCCCTATGGTACGTATTGCCAAAGGGGCCACTAACACGAGCCATGCGCTCATCCACAGGATCCGGGGGAAGACCCACATGCTTGCTATCATTCCGCTGCTGCTGTTTTTGCTGATTGCCTACAATGTGGTGGTTTTCATCACCGGGCCGGAGCTGACAACCAGCCTGTTCTCACTCGACATGGTGTCGGGCGCCGTATGGACGTTCACGGTCGCCGACCTGTTCCTGGTTGTGGGGCTTGTGCTGCTGTTCATCGAAATCGTCCGCGCCACCGGCACGTCGCACACGTCCATCGTCAATCACGGGCTGTCGATGCTGGTGTTCGTGCTCTGCATCGTTGAGTTCATCATCGTGCCGGAAGCAGCGACGTCGACATTCTTCTTCATCACGGCGCTGGCGCTGCTGGATGTTGTGGCCGGGTTCTCGGTCACCATCACAACAGCGCGACGGGACTTTGCCGTCGGCGAGTAGCGTCCACGGACATCTCAGGCGACATCTCTTGCCCAGGCCTCATCGAGTGCCTGGGCAAGTTTTTTTGTGACGGGCCCAACCTCAACCGATGAGCCGTTGATGCTCGTGACCGGACAGATGCCCCACAGGCTGTTTGTCAGGAAAACTTCCTCTGCCCTTGTGAGCATGTCGATGCTGAGGGGTCCTTCGCTTACGGACAGGCCTGTGTCGCGCGCCAGGGTCATGACGTCACCACGGGTGATGCCGGCGCGAATGGCGCCGTCGTCCGGCGGTGTCATGAGCACACCGTCCACTACCGCAAAGATGTTGCCGATGGTGGCGCAGGCGATGCCACCGTCGGCTGACCTCATCAGGGCTTCGTCAGCTCCGGCGGCGTCGGCCTCGAGCCGGGCCATGACATTGTCGGTGTAGTTCAGGGTCTTGAGTGCGCTTGCCGGGCTTGTCGCCAGCTTCTGTACGCTACTGGTCACCACGCTCACGCTTCGCGCGGGCGCTGGTGTTGCGGACGCTGTGACCATCACCGTTGGCGACGGGGCGGGTGGAACGGCAAGGCCGCGTCCGGCGACACCGCGTGTCAGGGTGATCCGGAGGCTGGCGCGCTCAGCATCAGCAAGGCCGTTGGCCTCAAGGGTGTCGTGGGCGGCTGCCCGCAGGGTTTCCGCGTCAAACGGGGGCGGGATGCGGAGGATGGCGGCGCCTTCGAGCAGTCGCGAGATGTGCTGGTCCAGCCGAATGATGCGGCCCTGCTTGGCCAGCAGGGTCTCGAAAAGACCGTCCGCGAGGAGCAGGCCCCTGTCCGTCGGGGCAATGCGGGCTTCGTCTGCTGGAAGCAGGTGGCCATTCAGCCAGATACGGGGTGTGGACATGGGTGTGTACTATTCCGCCGTTTGGGCCAGGTCGCTGGTTGTAAGGCGCAGGAAATTGCCGATCAGCGCGTGACCATGGTCGGTGAGCACGCTCTCGGGATGAAACTGGACGCCGAACGCGGGTGCCGAGCGGTGGGCAACACCCATAATGGTTTGCGGGTCCTCCGTGAGGTGGGAGGTGACGGTCAGCGTGTCAGGCAAAGCGCCGGTTGCGATAAGGGAATGATAGCGTCCGACCTGCATGGGAGAGGGCAGGCCGGCAAACACCCCTGTGCCGTCATGGGTGATGGCTGAGGCCTGGCCATGTACCGGCCGGCCTGATCTGCCGATGGTTCCGCCACAGGCTGCAACAAGACACTGGTGGCCCAGGCAGACACCCAGTACCGGAATGGCGTGTGCGATCGCTGCGCGTGCAAGGTCTGTGGAGATGCCGGCCTGTGCCGGGCCACAGGGCCCAGGGGAAATGATGATGCCTGACGGCGCCAGGGCGAGGGCGTCTTCCACGCTCAGCGCATCGTTGCGGACAACATGGACCCGGTCTCCCAGCTCACGGACATAGCGGGCGAGATTGAAGACGAAGCTGTCATAATTGTCGATGACCAGGATCATGAGGATGTATCCCCCATCACGGCGGAGCGCATGGCGCTGGCCTTGGTCAGGGTTTCCTCATATTCGTCCTGCGGTGTGCTGTCAGCGACGATGCCGCCGCCGGCATGGTAGGACGCATCCTCCCCGACAATCGTCAGGGTGCGGATGGCAATGGATGTATCCAGTGCGCCATCGGCTTTGTCGGTCTC
>JANQMQ010000097.1 GCA_028279995.1 Candidatus Phaeomarinibacter sp.
TTGACGACACCCACACCTCGGTCGTGCCGCAGGTGCCCGATGCGGCCTCCCTTGGCGGTGGCAAGGTGCGCCTCGCCATCATTGATTCCAACGGCAGTCAGACCGTACAAGGCTTCCGTGATGCTGAGTTTGTCTCCTTCGGGAATGGTAACGTGGATCATGTTTATGTCACCGCTGGCTCGAATGTCACCGCCACCCAGTTGGGAGCTGGAACGGATAGGGTCTTGATGGAGGGCAAGCTGAACGACTACGAAATCACGATTGACAGAAGCCAGCTTGAATTCACCCGGACCTTCATCAATTCCTTCGCCGCCACAGAAAGTGAGTCTATCCGCGTGTCCGCAGGCCTCGGCGGCTCCAACGACCGCCTAGTGTTCGCTGATGGTGCTGTCCACAGCCGTGTCGCCCTGGTGAAACTACGCGAGCTTATAGCCGCAAATCCGGATACCAAGAAGCTCAGTATCGCTGATCTCGACGTTGATTTTGACACCGCCGAAACATCAGGCAGTTCCGCCATCGCACTTGAAAGCGGCGGCGCCCTAAACCTCACCGATACGGGTGCCTCGAGCGATTTTGTTACCAGTGGGGGCTATGAAGTGGACGGGGTCGTCAGCGGCTTTGATTGGCAGTACAGCTCGGATGGCGGGCAGTCCTGGCAGACAGTGTCAGATGGCACCCGCGCTTTCACCCTGCCAGGCTCAACACTTGGCACCACCTATGCTGCCGGAATGGTCCAGGCTCGTCAGGTCAACCCGTTCGGCGTCGCCAGCGAGGCCATCGCCAACACCCAGGCTGTCACCATGGACACTGGCGCGGACGCCGTGGCAATCAATCCGTTGGGTCACCTGGCGCCGTTGCAATCGGCTGTTCGGGGGCCGAAAAATCCGACTGTCCTGTCCGGAGGGATGACGGGCACCGTTGGTACTTATGCCCCTGCCCCGAGCATTGACACAGGTGCTGGCTTAACCCTTCAAGGCTGGGTGTACATCGACAGTGCCGCTATAACGGACAGCAACACCAAGCAATTCACAATCGCTGCGCTGTCGGGGGGCGGCAACACTGGGCCCCACCTGTACTTACGCAATCAGAAACTTCGCTACTACGCTGGGGATCGGAGCCTTGACACCAACATTACCGTGCAGGAAGGGTGGAATTTCTTTTCGATCAGCCGGGAAAACAATGGGGCCAACGTGTCCACGCCACATCCCCCGGCACTCACAACTATCGATTGGTATTCTGGTTCCGTCGACTCATGGCGACAAAGCACGGTAAATGACACGGTAGGCTGGTTCAACAGTGCATACTCCATTCAGCTAGATAGACCATCGACCTTGGCCGACCACGCTGGTTTCAAGTACTCAGATATTTCACTATGGAATGAAGTCAGAACAGATCGGGACGCGGACCGTAACGCAAGCGTATCCATATCCGGCTCCGAGCCAGGGCTCATTGGCCACTGGAGCATGGATGACAATATCACCGCGAATGCGGCAACTAACAGCAAGACGGGGGGGGTAGCCCTATCACTCTCTCAAGGGGCCCAGTTGGGTTTTAACAACCCTAAACTGACTGGCGAAGTGGTCGCTGCGTCAACCGACACTGTGGCGACGTCTCATTTGGACACCACGGTTAGCTTTGACGAAGCCGCCTACACCATCCAGTTTTGGGTTTATGTTGATGACGCAAACGACCCTACCGGCACTCATGTCCTCTATAGCACCGGTGACGACGGTCTGACATTCAGTCTCGTTAGTGGAGATTTATGGGGATTTTCAAACGCTGTCGGCTCGGATCCCAATCAGATGCTTGCCGCCGGAAAAATTGAAGCCGGATGGAACTTCATATCAATCTCCCGATCTGGCAACTCCCTCAGCGGCGCTGTGGTAAACACCGGCAATCCTGATGGTCACCCCCTTTTGACCAAGACGACATCTGCCACCTTCGACAATGCGGAAGATGTTGATTTGCGCTTCGGCGCCAAGCTGGATAGTGGTGCGGGAAACGCTACAAGAGGCGCCTTCGAGTTCAGAGATATCACGGTCTGGAATGGCGTGAGAACAACGGCTGAGGTACAGCACGATTCCACAGCGCAGTACAATGGGAACGAGGCAGACATGGTTGGCCGCTGGCGATTGGATGGTGACGGGGCCTACAATCTGGTAGCCGGCGGGCCCCAAATGACCGGCACGAATGTCACGTTCGACGTAGATGACCCGGCAGCTGGCGCTTCAAAGCCCCTGTTTGCAGGTGCCGCCCCCACAGAGATCAGGGTTACCACGCCACTGCCGGTCTTCAGCGGTACCGGCGCGGAACCGCTGGCCACAGTCACTGTCTATCACGGTTACGGTCCCAACGACGCTGTCACCAACAAGGTCGGCGACGCGGTGGCGGACGCAAGCGGTAGTTGGACCCTCGTAACGCCTCTCGCGCAGCAATTCACTGCCGGTCAATACATAATGCGCGCCTTCCAGACCGACGTTGCTGGCAATGTCAGCCCGCTCAGCTCCGGTGGCCTCATCGCCGTGGAGGGCTCTGCGGACCCGGATGGCGCGCCGCTACTCGTTGCTCTATCAGACAGCGGTGAGCCAGGGGATGGCATCACCAATGACAGATCCCCAAATATCTCGAGTGCAACTCCCTTGTCCGCTAACAATTTGGGTGCTCACACCTATGCGTTATACCGCGACGGGACCAAGATTGCCGAGGTTACTGGTACCGGCGGCAATTCGGACACTGCCCAAGGCTTGACAATCAACCATGTGCAGAAAACCTGGACCTATGTCCACGAAGGTCCTGATCTGGCAGACGGTGACCATGTTTACGAGTTCAGAAACGAGGATCTGGGCGTCACCCTGCAGCCCCTCAAGGTCATCATAGACAGTACCCTTGGCACTCCGACTATGACGGCGCCGGTTGTTGATCCGGATGCGGATTTTCCAATCCTCATTCAGTCATCCACCGGCGATGTCATCATCCGAGGCACAGCACAGACCGATGTTCGGGCCATAGAGGTCAGATGGAATGACAGTGTCGCGACAGACCTCAAAAAAAATGCCGAGTTCAACCCTATTAGCGGCGATTGGTCCGCTACCTTCACCCAGCTGGAGTTGGACACGCTTGCAGACGGCGACAATCTGTCCGTCACCGTGACCGTGACGGACAGTGCGGGCAACACAGCCTCTGTAGAGAGCCCGCCTGTCAGCCTGGAGCTCAACAACGAGGCGCCTTTGGTCACTGCACTGGGCGGGACCTACACAGATTTGCCGATTGCTCAGAGCCTTGTCGCGGGCACCACATTGCTCAATCTGGCTGATGTCTTCTTAAGTGGCAGCACGGAGCCGACAAACACCATCTTCTCGGATGCCGACGTGGCGGGTTCAACCAACAGCACGCTGACTTATACCGCTGTTGCTATCGAAGATGTTACCAATAACGAGATAAATCTGCCGAACTGGCTTGAACTAACCCCCCAGGGTGAACTGAAGGTAGCCGCCGACCAATCGTCGCCCAACATACTCACGAGCGTCAAGATCAAGATCACCGCCACCGATGGTGCCAGCCAAGAAGTCGACCATACCATGACAGTGTCGGTCGGCAATAATCTGGGCCTAACCTTCGCAGCGCTCAATGAACAGAATTTGGATGTCCGTTCAGACCTTGTTCTCGTGGCTGGGGAAGACATCGCCTTCAACGAGGGGACCTACACCATCACCCTGGCGGAGCTGGACCCCGCAACGGCCAGGTTCGAGGGTGAGACGGACAACGGCTCGCTAGCCATCGCAGTATCGGTGAATGCCGCTGGTGAACTAACCATCACCAGTGTGATGAACGGCACCAAGGATCTAACTGTGGGACATACAGCGAGCATATCCATTGTCGGCGGCAACAAGCTGGTGATCGACCCCGGCGTGGATCTGGACCTCGCCAGCAGCTACACCCTGGACGTCCCAGCCGACCTAGTCGAATCAGTCGCAGATTCCACGAAAACCAGCATCGCGCTCAATGCAAACCCGTTCATGACCGTGGCGCCGACCGAGGGGGGCACCGTGGCACAGATATGGGATGCAGCCGCAAACGCGAACGAAGGGGCGATGCAGGCTGGTTATACATGGTATGATGGCACATCGGGCGTCCATTTCACTAATGACACCGGGTTGGACGTGAATTTGTCGGCTGTGGATGGCATTGTGGTCGTCGGTCGTGACCAGGACGCCACGACGGATGGCATCACGCTGACGGGCACGTCGCGCACGATGATCAGGGGCTTCAGCGAAAACGATTTTATCTATATCGACGACGCCATGTCTGCGGCCAGAAACGTGGTTACTGTAGTGAACGCACCTTTGGATCCTGTCCAGGATACTGTCGGTGCTGCTCAGACAGTCATCCAGCTAGCAACCGCTGCAGGCCAGCAGGGGCAGGCCGGGGTTATCGTCAGCTTCGCCGACCGTGACGGGAGTGGCGGGGAAACCTTGGCTGAGAGTCAGCAGAATCCGATTGCTTATACCCAAGCGGAGTTGGGCACGCCAGGGCTCGATGAATACTCGTTTGAGCGTTTGACCGGCAACGCGCACTCCGTCATTAGCGGCTAGAATGAGGCAGAAAAGACAAGTTAGCTAGGGGAGAACGGAAGGCGGGCCATCAAAGGCCCGCCTTCTTGCGTTGCAAGTTGCAGCGATTCTTCTCCGTCTAGGGAGCTTTGGTGGTGCGAGCGGAGCTGGAATTGTTGCGGAGGGAAGAAGAGAAGTGACTCAGTCATCAGGTAGTGTCTTGAGGGACGTCTCAAGATAAGCATCAAGAAGCAACCGTGCGGTGACCCGTTCCGGTGAGAGTACGACCTGCCGCAACTCATTGTCCGCCACCCGTCGCATAAAGAGATAGGCCCGTCTCCTGCTCTCCGCGGACGGCGTCCCTGCATATTTACCGGTCTTTTCAGCCGCGGCCGGTTTGAAAGCGGTTTGTATATTGATGTCGGGAGGCAGGCTGTCAGACCAGTCGGCAATGTGCTCAATGCACGCCCCGAAAAGATCTTCCTTGGATTTGAAATGGGCGTAAACCGTCGCGCTGGAACAGCTCGCGTGGTCTGCGATCTTCTGCATCGAGATCGCGCTCAGTCCATGCAGATAAAACAGGCCGACGGCGGTGCGCAATATTGCGGCCTCTTTCTCCGCCTTCACCTGTTGTCTGAAGCGTTCAAGCCCGCTTTCTTCTTCTGTCATTACGTGACCTTCTTCATGGTCTGCTAGCTCGAGTTTTCGCATGTCGCTATGTTGAGATGCATGAGCCCAGGATGCCTTTCTGGATGTGCAGAAAGAGGCGATGGGCAAGGGAAGTCATCGAGCTATTCAGATGAGTTGAGAGCAACACTTGTTTTGGTCGCCAGCACCTTGACCGCATGCATGGGCGCCTCATCGAGTGCCCAAGCGCACAAAAAAAATCCGATGACAGCTCCGAGCAGTATCTTGTCCATCTAGCAGCAGCCAGCCTGCATCCAACTTGGGAACATCCAATCACCCAATTATAGGTTGGTATGCGTCATATGCTGACGATTTGGGTCCAAGCTGAAAGGAACATCCGGCACGGGCTAGTGCTGTTCCACAGGTGCTTTCGGGCATGCTCTCATGTTGGAAGCACACGCGTTACTCAACTGAAAGCAGACTGTTTTGTCCGTATCCAGAGGGGTTTGTACCCTTGACCCGGTGAATAGAAAGCCGGGAGAGCAAAACGATGGCACATGCCTTGTTCCGCCGTAACAGGAGAATTTTCTCGCGCCGCAAGCCGAGTGACGGCTGGCTTGGTTGGGGAATGCTCGCTATTGCGGCTGTAATTCTTGGCATGATTGTCGTTCAGGTTTTTGTCGTCTTTCGCTAGTACCCACCTGAACTGGCCGGTTACCGGAGCCGGATGCCATAGTCTCCCTTTCCCGGTTTTCCTCTGGAGGTCAGCCTATATCGGTAACCGCACAATGAGCGATGCCGCTTCCCAGCCAGCTGGCATTCGCCGCTTTATGCGCAGTTCGGGATGTGCCGCTGGAGAATCCTGGCACTAGTGTGAGTATCCCTATTGCCGTTATGGGTGCCTCATAGGTAGCATTCCAAGCATGTGGTGTGGGGCGCCCGTCGAAGTAGAGGAGGCGACGATTGTCGCAGTCCGGCAATAGCGCACAGATTATGCCCACGCGATGGGATCTGACGCCGGGGCCGCGCGGCCGGTCGGCGTTCATCGAGCCAGATCTAAAGGTTGGATTTGTGCTTACCCCCTTTTTCACACTCCTGCCATTCGCGGGCTTTTTGGATACGCTGCGTCATGCAGCTGATGAAGCCGACAGAAGCCGGCAGATCTATGCTCACTGGTCGGTTATTGGGGCGACACTGGACCCGGTCGTATCTAGTTGCGGCGTGGCCATAGCGCCTTGGGAAGTTTTCGGCGATCCACGTGACTTCGATTACATCGTCGTCGTGGGCGGACTCGTTCATGGGCATGAGAAACAGCATCTCGCAGCTCTTGAATACCTCAATGCCGCCCATGCGAGTGGCGTTGACCTTGTGTCGCTCTGCACCGGCAGTTTCGCCCTTGCCGAATCCGGCCTTTTGGACGGGCGACGGTGTGCGGTGCATTTTAGGCACAAGGAAGAGTTTGAGGCGCTCTACCCGAAGGTCGAGGTAGTCAGCGATGAGGCCTTTCTGGCAGATGACAACATCATCACCTGCCCAGGAGGGACCGCTGCAATTGATTTGGCAGTGGAGTTGATTGCACGACATGCATGATATGCTAGAGCATCAAAAGGCCTACCAGATCTGTTGGATGAACAGGAGGGTGGGGTAGGACGTATTCTCGTCAAACCCACAGAGCCGGCTCTCTACTGCA
>JANQMQ010000114.1 GCA_028279995.1 Candidatus Phaeomarinibacter sp.
ATTGCCGTCACACGGTATCGGGCCGCATGACATGGCATTGAGCAAGGACCGCGAGACGCTGATCGTGGCGAATGGGGGCATTGAAACCCATCCGGATGCGCCGCGGGTCAAACTCAACCTGGACAGGATGCGTCCGTCGCTTGCCTTCATTCGTCGGTCTGACGGCAGCCTGATTGATGAGCAAGTGCTGGTCGATGACCTGCACCACCTCAGCATTCGGCATCTTGCGAAGGGCGCAGGGGGCCTTGTTGCGGTTGGCCTTCAGGCGCAGGTCCAGACCGGCGGCCTCGCACCGCTTGTTGCGCTGTCGCGTGGGCCGGGGTCCGGATTGCTGTTTCTGGATATCCCCCGTGACACCCTCAAACGCATGAATGGCTACTGCGGCAGCGTGGCGTTTGATATCTCCGGTCGTTTCCTCGCAGCGACGTCGCCACGCGGCGGTGTCACAGTGTTCTGGGATACAAAGACCGGCACGTATCTGTCTGATGTCAGCCTGGCGGACTGCTGCGGCGTTGCGCCGACGCGCGCGCCGGGCACCTTCCTGCTAACGGTGGGCAGCGGTGACATTGTGCATGTGGCTGTTGATGCCGGGAGACCGGCGCAGGTGTCCTTGCTGCGCACAGCGAATGCCAACTGGGACAATCATCTGATCGCGATGCTTTAGAGCTTCAGGCCTTTGCTGCGTCCTGCAGCATGCCGCCGATGAGCTTGTTGATGAGGCCCTGCGGTGCGATGCGTTTGACCTTGCCGATGACCTTAGCCCGGTCCATGGGGTATCGCAGCTTGCGGTTCTTGCTGATGATCACCTTGTGGATGGCCAGCGAGACATCTTCCGGGGTCAGCTTGCTTGCGCGTGTGTCCTTCGCCATCAACCGGGCGACGGACCGGGTGAACGATGTGGGACCAGCGCCAGACGCAATCTTCAGATGGTCGCCGACATCCGGCCGGTCCATGTGCATGGCCACCGGCTGCATGATGGCGACGTCGATATTGTCCGGCTTCACCTCGTGATAGAGCGCCTCGCTAAAGGCCTCGAGAGCGAACTTGGATGAGGTGTAGGCGCTGAGATAGGGCACGGCCAGCAGGCCGCCGAGCGAACTCATGGAGATGATGAGTCCTTGACCCTGCGCGCGCATGGCGGGAACGGCCGCCCGCGCGATGGCGGCAAGGCCCTGTACATTGATGGCGTAGACCCGGCCCAGCTCGTCCATCGAGGTTTCTTCAACAGACCCCAGCACCATCTCATTGATGCAGTTCACAACGACATCCACGCCGCCCATGGCCTGACGGGCTTCTTCAAGACACATCTGCACTGACCGTTCGTCGAGCACATCCATCGCCAGCATCTGGACATCATTGGATCTGGCCTTCGACGGGTCCCGCATGGTGCCGCGCACATCCATTCCCTTGGCCATCAGGGTGCGGGCCAGAACCTGGCCCAGACCGCCGGAGGCACCGCAGACCAGAACCCGGGCGTTCTGCAGGGATGTGCTCATCGCGCTTCCTTTTCTGCCAGCTCCTTGCGGCGTAGATAGACGACCATGTCCGCTACGCGGGCAGCGTGGTCGCGGATGAAGTCGTCGGTCGTGGGGTCAACGCCGAACAGGTTCTTGCATTCGTGCTCGACATCGAACACCAGCGTCGCGGCACCGATGGACATATAGTATGTATGCGGATTACTCAGCAGGTTCAGCGTATCGCGCAACCTGCCGAACCGGTCCCGGATGAAGGTGTTGACCAGATAGTCCAGCCGCCAGGTGTCCTCGCGGCCTTCCTGAATGATGAGCCGGTTGAGTTCAGGCGTTTCCGCCGAGAACCGGACAAATGCCGTCACGGCAGCGCGAATTTGCGCTTCTTCATCCAGATCGATGAGCACGGTCTCAAGCGGGCCGAGGCGTGCGACGAATTTTTCAAGGATGGTACCAACAGCCGCCTTCCAGAAA
>JANQMQ010000138.1 GCA_028279995.1 Candidatus Phaeomarinibacter sp.
GGCTAGCGGCACCATGACCACGTGGAGCAATGCTGTTTGCCCTGCAATCGAAATGGCCGGCAAACCGGTAGCAGCGACTTGGGCAAATACCGGCGTGCCGATCGCCCCAAAGGACACGCCTGCAGCGTGTCCAACAAGCGCAATGGTAACTGCCTTTATCGGCGAGAACCCAAGGCTGACGAGAATCGGGGCTGCAAGGGCCACGGGAGTGCCAAAACCTGCTGCGCCCTCAAGAAACAGTCCAAAAAACCACGCGACGAGTATGGCAAGAACCCGTGGGTCATCCGTAACTCGACCCAACGCTATCCGGAGTGTGTCAAACGCCCCTTTGCGGCTCAGCAACTCAAATACACACAGTGCCGGGAAGATAATCCAAAGGATCGTAGCCGCAGTGAACGTCGCCTCAAGCGCGGCCCCGCCGAATGCCTCAGGTACAGACAACGTGCTGTTGATGCCACCGGGTAGTCCAAAGTCGAAAACAAAGAGTGCAATGGGAACAGTTACCCCCAGTCCCAGAATGGCGGCACGGGCGGCCGACCAGCCGAAGCCGATCATCAGAACAACGATGAGAAGTATCGGCACCAGGGCCAACAAGGCGTCAGTCATTCCGGCATGTATCCAGATGGTACACAGTCACGGCATGCACTAAGTCTATTCAGTCACGCCGCGCTTTGCCTTGTGATACATCAGCGCCATCTCAATACAATGACGCAACTCACTTTCCGGAAGCGGCTTGGACGCATCCAGAAGGACAGCACGATTGCCTTCAAAGGTCATGACATCCGGATACAGCTCGCGGTACGTGGCAACCAGGCTGGTCTGACAATGGACGTAGAGACCGATCAGCGGCGGGTCCTCACTCACGGCATCCATGCGGATGGTCGTACCGACACGAGCCCGCTTGGGCAGAAACGATGGTTGACCCCACTTGAGTGTTTCCACCAGTCCGCCGGTTTCAGGAAGCGTTGCGGCAACGTCACGCACCATGTCCCGCAGCCGCAACAAAGCAGGCCGGACCGAACTGTCATACCGGCGCATCACTGTATCGACGTCTGGGCTTTCAAGTTGTCCCATCTATCCAGCCTAGCTCCGCCGGCACTTTCATTCCAGCACCCTGGCCCATGACATCGTCGCTACAACGGTGCAGACTGATCAAAAATGAGACCCGGAGGAAATCCATGCTCACCGTAAAGCCGACCAATGAAGCGTGCGGCGCGTTTGTCACTGGTGTTGACCTCACGCAACCGCTTGACGCGGACACAGTTGCTGAGATTCGCGCTGCATGGCTGGACCACCACGTGCTGGTCTTTGCCGACCAGCCGATGAATGACGACGACTTGGAACGCTTCACCCTCTATTTCGGCGAGTTCGGTCATGACCCCTTCTTTGCCCCGATCGACGGGCGCAAGAACATTGCAGCCATTGAGCGGCGCGCGAATGAGACCTCGCCTCTATTTGCTGAGGGTTGGCATACGGACTGGAGCTTTCAGGAGAAACCACCAATCGGCACCTGCCTGATGGGCCTCACAATCCCACCGGAAGGCGGCGACACCTATTTTGCAAATCAGCATATGGCCTATGACGAGTTGCCGGAGGATCTGAAGGCACAGATTGATGGCGTTGTGGCGATCCACTCCGCGGAGGCTGCCTACGCCCCGGACGGGATGTACGGTCAGGACAAGGAAGAAGAGTCCGATCGAAGCATGAAGATCATCAGTTCCGAGGAAGCGCGCCTCAAGCACGAGCACCCTTTGGTTCGCCCGCATACGGAGACCGGGCGTCCCACCCTCTTTTCAACGGTCGGTTACATCCAGGGCTTTCAGGGCATGAGCAAGCAGGAGAGCGACGACCTGCTCATACGCCTCTACCATCACCAGACACAGGACCGGTTTACATACCGGCACAAATGGAAGCCCAACATGCTGGTCATGTGGGACAACCGCTGCCTGCTGCACCGTGCATCAGGCGGGTATGACGGCCATGACCGCCTGCTCCATCGCACGACAATTTCTGAACGCGCAGCCTGACAGAAGTGACAAGGATGAACATCGGCGAGGCAGCAAAAGCATCCGGCGTTACGGCCAAGAATATCCGGTACTATGAAAGCATTGGCCTGATCCCAGAGGCGGACCGGTCCGAGGCTGGTTACCGTGTTTATGGCGATACGGAGGTGCACACCCTCCGCTTCATTCGCCGCGCCCGCGGGCTTGGTTTCTCGGTGAAGGAAGTCACTCAGCTACTTACTCTCTGGCAGGACCGCGAGCGGGCAAGCGCCGACGTCAAGGCGCTGGCCCTCTCCCATGTCGAGGAACTCCGGGCCAAGAGCGCGGAACTCGAGGCAATGGCCAACACCCTGTTGCATCTCGCAAACCACTGTCGCGGCAACAATCGGCCCGACTGCCCGATCCTTGACGATCTTGCCAAGGAATAGCGCTGACGCCACCTGGCGATCCACTTTTCAGGCCAAAGACAAAAGTGACACAGACCGATTGACCTTCCAGTTGCTGGAAGCCCCAAGATGCAGACCAGATGGAAGAATCTGACGATCTGTAGATGAGGCCCGGCCGGATGAGCCAGATACATGTATGCCCGACGCCGAAAGGTGCCCACGATGACTGTTGCGGCGGTTCATCAAGCAATGAACACATTCCCGACGGGAAGTACGACACATTCCCGGCAGGGACAA
>JANQMQ010000158.1 GCA_028279995.1 Candidatus Phaeomarinibacter sp.
GCATCTGTAAGCACAGAGCGTGCCAGTTCGAGAAATGGGAGAAAAGCTGGATAGGACGTATGCTGAGGATATGAAGACACTTCGCATCTGCACAAAAAGTGTCATCTGGTGATTAAGAAGCAGGCGGTCCGGTCACCCCGACGGGCTCTTGCTCAGCCCGAAGTTACCTGCTCGAGATAAGTACCAACTGCACCAGGATCAAAGTTGCGGCCGTCAAAGAGGGCCGCAGTACCGGACGCCGGCAGGGTCGCATCACCTGTTGCCATGGCGTAGAGGTCGGGACGGTAGGTGGCCATCGCCTTGTCCAGTGTCTGCGCTGAATAGTCGATCTCATTCCAGCGCATCATCTGGGCGGCAAACCAGGCAGCGTGCGCAGGCTGGGGAATGCAGGCACCGCCGCGTGCAAATCCGGCGCTGGCGCTCGACAGAGGCCCGCTCAAACCGGTCCGCAGGATGTCGGCCGATGTATCGAGATAGTTTGGCGCGGCCAGAACCGCAGCAAGATCGTCTGCGTTGTCCGGGTCGTCGGTCCAATCAGCTGCAGCCACAAGGGTCCGGACGAGACGAAGCACCAGTTCCTCGTTGTCCATGGCCCAGTCAGCACGCAGGCCCAATATCTTGTCCGGTCCACCCGGCCAGATCGTGTCTCCGGAAACCAGCACATGGCCGGTGCCTGCCTGAGCAGCGACCGAGTTCCAGGGCTCGCCGACGCAACATCCGTCGATCACACCGCTTGCCAGAGCGTCAGCCATGAAGGGCGGCGGCACGAATTCCAGCCGCACGTCCTCCCCGACGAACAGTCCGCCGGCCCCCAGCCAGTAGCGCAGCAGATACGCATGAGCCGAATAGGCATGAACCGCCCCGAAGACCAACGGCTCTCCCGGCAGTCTGGCGCGCTTCATGGCGGCGAGTGCCTGCACCGCGCTCATTGCATCCTGTGCTGGCTGGTCTTTGGGGATGTCCAGCATCTCCCGCACCCGATCTGAGATCGTGATGGCGTTGCGCCCTGTGCCCAGAGCTACAGGGGCAATGAAGGGAACCGGCAGCGGCGGCAGTTGCAGAGATCCGGCGATCGCCATGGGTGCCAGCATGTGCGCGGCATCGAAATGCCCAATGGCGACGCGGTCGCGGATGCTGGCCCAGGAGGTTTCGCGCACGAGTTCGAGGTCGATGCCTTCTTCTTCCGCAAAGCCCTTTTCCCGCGCGACGATCAGCATGGCCGCATCGAGCAGCGGGATGAACCCAGCCGTAATGTGCCGCGTTGACGTGCTCATGAGTCATCCTCCGGGAACAGATCTGCAGCCATAACGATGCTGCTCGCCACTTCCGGTATCCGGATGTTCTTGGACATGGCTGTCCGTCGCAACAGGGCGTAGGCGTCGTCTTCGGTGATGTTGCGCCGCTTCATCAAGAGCAGTTTCGCCTGATCGACAATCTTGCGGTCCGCCAGTTCCGTGCGGACTTCATCAAGTTCGGACTTGAGGCGGTTGAAGGCATTGAAGCGGCTGATGGTGATGTCAAGGATCGAGCGGACACGTTCCTTCTTGAGGCCGTCGACAATGTAGGCGGAAACCCCCGCATCCACCGCCGCGTTGATCGTGTCGCTGTCGGATTCATCCACAAACACTGCAATCGGGCGGCTAATGGAGCGTGAGACCTGCAGCATGCTTTCCAACCGGTCGCGGTTGGGGTTGGCCAGATCCAGAAAGATGACCTGAGGATCGAACTCGGCGATCCGCGCCACGATCCCGCTCAGTTCAGTGACCACGGCGATCTGGTCGAGCCCCGCCTCCCGCAGCCCCTCTTCCAGAATAGAGGCACGGATGTGGTTCTCGTCATAGATCAGAACACGGAGCGAAGCGTCCGGCATAAGCCACCAGCGGTTATTGTGCGCCGCAGCATACTGCCGTGCAGTGGGCAGGAATTGCAAGCTGCGGTCCGGAGTGGGAGGTATGCGGCATATGCCGGATTGCTCCTGCGCAGTGCCGACGCGCCGGGTTGAAGCCTGCAAGAGTGCTTGTCCACTTGGTACACATTCGTGGTGCACAACCGGGATCAGGGCACGATCTAACTCACTGATTTATATCTATTTCTCACGGTGCGGTCCGGCGGACTGCGCTGTGTTCCCTGCGTTTACGGCCGAGCTACTGAGCCCGGCTGTCAGGGACAACAATCAGCAGTCAGCGATGGAACACGAAATGCCGCATTTCTGAGGGTTCCAGGGGTAGGTGGTTTTCACTGAACAGATCATGTTGCTGTACCGGTCGATATTGGTGTGGGGGTGACCAAGCGCCATGTCGAAGCCGCACTGCAGATACTCATCCATGGTTGCAGCATGCCCGTCCTGTTCAAACCAAATCGATATGCCGTTGCAGATCGTGACCGGGCCTACGGCATGGGTGCTGGTGGGGGACGTGCTGACGCTTTGCTGGTACCACACCCCCGTGTCTCCGGGCTTGACCATCCCGGCGAACAATTCCTCGGCGGACACAGGGCCGGTGATCAACATGGCCGCGATGGCCAGCCAGATGGGTTTTGAAATGCGTGACATGGACTCTTCCCTTCCTTAACAGCGGCCATTCGAGCCGACGAATTTGGCACCGCAGAATCGCAAACCGCCCCGGCGGCACATGCCGGCCTTGTTTTCGACAGCCTGGGTGAGCAGGTCATCTTCGGTGTAATAAATGGGCCGGCGGGTGGTCGTGGCGGACGCAGGGCTGTCTGCGCTGACACCCCCCGACCTGGCTTCGACTTCGACAATCCTTGTGCTCTGCCCGAATGACTGGAACAGGAACGTCTCACCCTGTTCGACAGACTGCTTCTGCCAGCTGCCGCAGCCGTCAGCGTTCCGCTCGCAGAACCGCGCCTGAACGCTCGCAGCACCGGTAGATGTCACATCGTCATTGGTGACGCATATGTAGTGTTCCGATGCGAGAAGCGGCTGGGCCACCAGAAGAGTTGCTGTCAGGACAAGAGCAGCGAAGACCTGATGCATTTTCGGCTCCATGATTGTGATGGATAGGTGGAAACTCATCGAAACCCCTCTACATGGGTTGCTCCGAGTCCGGACCAGCTGAACGACCATGGCTTTCCTGTGTCTTTCCAGAAAGTGCAGCTGTAGAGCTGCTCGGCCTTGCGGCCGGCGAACGTCACATCAATCCGTCCTGTGAACCGGGCAACAGTGATTGGCTGACCGACTTCATCCTTGTCATCAAATGTCCGTTCGAAGGCCGGCGCGTGGATCATGTCCAGGCGGAATGACGGGCGAAGCTTGGCAGCTGTGTTGGACGCATCTACAAGGCACGCCCCCATGGCACGGCCTGAGATGGCAGGACCATCAGCTGCGACGGCAACGCCAAAAGTGGTGCCCAGGACCAGCAAAGAGGTCAGGCCCAGGGCAGCACCCTCGCATCGAACCATGCGCGGCATGCCGCGGCGCTTCAGCACTGGTTCGATCCGTCCACAAAGTAGGATCCGCAATATCTCACTTTGCCCTGCTGGCAGAGAAGACCCACCGACGACGCTGCAAAGTACCTGTTGGATGCCGTCGCGGCTCTGCGAGAGGTACGCGCTGACTGGGGCGATTTGTTGATGAGTCCACCAGACTGCGCCTCGATTTCAACATATCGTCCAGAGCTGTTTGGCGAGATGAACAGTTCGGTACCGCCGTGCTGAACGGAGCGTTTGATCCATGACCCGCAATTGTACGAGTTCTGCTCGCAGAAGCGGATCTGAATAGCAGCCGTGTTTCGCGACTTCACATCGTTGTTCGCAGCGCAGAAGAAGACACGATCACTTGCGAATGCCGGCCCCGCCAATGCAAAGCTGGCCGCAATAAAAACACTCAGGATAGACCTGATCATACCGTTGGACTCCCTAGCTCCGTGTACGGAATTTGACCGGCGTCTTGTGCCCGCCAACAGAGCTGATGCTAGAGTCCTCTGCGCAGCGTTCCCATATACCATTTGGGGTAGTAGTCGGGCGTCGGCTGCGCGCCTACCTTGGCAGGATGACACGTGATCTGTTCAAACGGCCATCCATCGCCAGATGGATCTTTGCCCTGGCGCTGACCATTGTGGTGGCACCGCTGGTCTCGCCCCTGTTCCTGTTCTGGGGTCACATCGTCTTTCAAGGGGCAAGCACCACCAGCGAATACGCTCACGGCATCATCAGCGGAGCGATCGTTGCCCTGTCGCTGGGGACCCCTCCGTCAGCAATTGGCGCACTGGCAGTCGGTGCCATCACATTCCGTCGGTTTGATACATGGGCCGTGCGTCACTGGTCCCTGTGGGCGTTGCTTGGGGGCATCGCAGGCGGAATGACAATGGCGGCCGCCGGGCTCCTGATCGGTATGAAAGATGGCCTGTTGCCCTTTGTGGGAAACGCTGTTCCCGCCGGGGCCATTTCAACACTGGTGATGCGCGCCGTCTTGCTGACCGGACAGGTGCGCGCCTCGGGCCCGGCCGGAGGGGAGGCGCGCGACAATGCATGATGATGAGGACAGTGTTGACCCAGCAACCCTGCCGCAGCGCAGATGTGCGCAGTGCGGCGCTGCCATGTCTGCGGCTGAAACAGGAGAAGAGTCATTCAGTCCCTTTGCCTGGTATGAATGTGGTGCATGCGGTCACAGGGCGAAGATAACGCCTCTTGCCGACACCGGTGGGTGGATGGCGATGGCCCTTGTTGCCTGGCTGTTTGTGACCGGGCTGATCTGGCTGACGAGCAAGCCGTTTGACAGCTCGAGCGTTGCCTGGATGGCTGGAATATTCGTGGCGCTCATGGCCCCGTTGATACCTGTCTATCTGAAGACCCGGCGGTATCCGGTGATCGATAGCGACGGCGCCACATGGCTCCATGGCTTTGCAGGCAACCTGCTTTTCATTGTTGTGCTCTTTGCAGCGGTTCTTGTGGTCGCAGCGGGGCTGGGGCTCGCACTGGGATGAGGCGCGGCATGGAAGGTGCGCGACAGAATAGTCCGTGTAGCGATCAGATGTGGTACTCTGCGCGCAGGCGCTGTGGAACAAGCGACAACGGGGGATCGTGGAAGATGAGGGTCGTGGTAGCCGACGATCATGCTCTGGTCCGTGACGGGCTGCGGCTGCTTGTGCAGTCCGCCTACCGGGGGTGCGAAGTTGTCGAGGCGGCCTCTTTCGGTGACATTCTTTCTGCTCTTAGAGACGAGGGGACAATTGACCTCATCATTGCTGATTTCACGATGGAGGACATGCATGCCAGCGCGGGTCTGCGGGCCGTCAAGCGGTCTGCTCCTCTTGCGCCCCTGATCGTTATATCCGCACGTGACGATATGGATGCCCAGCGCATTACCTACAAGTCGGGCGCTGCGGCTTTCATAGAAAAAACCCGGGCGCATGAGAAGGTTCTCGAGACCATCGAGCGTGTGCTGGCGGGCGAGCGCGTGTTTGCGCCCGGAATCACGTCCACGCCGCAGAAGCGGGATACTGATGATGGTGCGACGCCTCTGGATGAGTTGACGCCTCGGCAACAGCAGGTTCTCGCGCTGTTGGGCCGGGGTCTGTCGAACAAGGAGATCGCGATCGAGATCGGCATCGAAGCGGGTACCGTGAAGGTTTATGTCAACGCCATCTTCAAGGCTCTGGGTGTGCACAACAGGACTCAGGCAGCACTTGTGGCAAAGCAGGCGACGGGGGAAGCCGCCAAGCCGACACCATGAGTGTCTTATTTCGCGATCCGTGCCAGCAAACTCGCCAGATCATCGGCACGCACGGGCTTGTGCAGTACCTCAAGCCCAAAGGTATCGAGATCACGCAGGCGATCTGAGCCGGTTTCCCCCGTCAGCAGGGCGGCTGGCAGATTCTCATCGTCAAAGTGGCGGCGAAATTCGCGTATCTCATCCGGGCCATGATGCCCGCCCGACAGCTGGAAATCAGATATCACCACATGCGGTACAAAACCGCCCTGAGTGACGAGCGCACTTGCCACTATCTCTCGCGCAGTCTGACCGGCAACCGCCTCACATCCCCATGACGCCATCAGGTCCAGCACGGCCGCCTGCCCATCTGCGTCATCTTCCAGCACGACCACACGCAGGCCATCAAGGGCATCCAGATAATCTGAATCATCCATATCCGCTTGGCTGGTCTCAAGTTGGGCGGTTTCATATGGCAGGGTGACATTGAACCGCGCACCACTGTGTTGCTGCGGGGCAAGGGCAACCTTGCCGCCAAGCAGATGAGTCAGGCGGCTGACAATGGCGAGCCCAAGCCCCAGTCCGCCGCGACTGGAGGACTGGCCATCCACCTGAAAGAACTCTTCGAAAATCTGTTCATGCAGCGCTTCGGGAATGCCCGGTCCGTCATCGCACACAGAGATGACAACCGTTGCGTTGTCTGATGGACTGACTGACAGTCGTACTGTCGATCCAGGTGCATGGCGAATGGCATTGCCAACAAGATTGCGAATGATGCTTTCAAGCAGAGTGCGGTCGGTCACAAGAACAAGGTCGGTTGGATCGGTTTCCAGCCGGTTGCCTGCGGCGTCCGCCATCACCGCTGCTTCCGAGAGCACACTTGAGAAGACGTCACTGATGCGGGTTGGTGTTCTTGTTACCTGAACCGTGCCGGCATCCAGTTTCGAGATATCGAGCAGGCTGGTGACCAGGCCATCCATCGTGTGGATGGACCTGTCCAGGCGGTCAAAGAGCGGATCAAGGTCGTGCGCCTTGTCCTGAAGCCGGAATGCAGCAGCGGTCAGAGACATTGCATGCATCGGCTGGCGAAGGTCATGACTGGCGGCGGCCAGAAAACGCGTCTTGGCCCGGTTTGAAATCTCGAGTGCGTGCCGTTCATGCTCCAGGGAGGACACCAAGTCGGCATTTTCCTGACGCAGGGACAGCGCCAGCGTAATCATGTCACTGGCGTTGCGGGCGGTTGCCATCATCGCCATGAAGAACATCACCAGACCACCGGCCATGACCTGCTGTTCAAATTGTCCATCGGTTGCAAATCGAAGAATGAGAGGAATAAGCGACGTCGATAGAGCGATAACGATGGAGAAGAAAAGCGGCGCAAGCGTTGACGCTGTTCCCGCGGCCGTGCCGCCGAGCAACAGGATGTACATTACCTGTTCAAACGTGCTGTCAGGTACCAGCCATACGCCGGCATACCCCCACGTAATCCCAACAAGGCCTATCAGCAGAACAAACAGACTTGCCCACAAGGCTGCATCTTCAACCGACCTGTCGGTATTCCGGAACAGGTAGATGACAATGCCCCGCGTCCAGCCAAGAATGAGCATGACCACCGCCCACACCAAGAGGTTGGTGTGTGGCACCTGATCCCAAAAGAGATATGTCAGCAGGCTGATGACAATTGTATGGACAATCACGCCCACAGTGCCTTGCCGGTAGAGAAGCTCTACCCGGTCATTCAGCATGACCAGCTGCCGGTCAGCAGGTTCCGTGTTGTCAACAAGCTTGCTGAACCCCTGGGCCAGCCATGGAACCAGACCGCTTCGCACACTGGTACTCATTTGTGGACCACCTCGACTTTCAGTAGACGTCGTATTCCCTGGCTGAGCTACCGGCATGACACCATATACATTCGCAGTGCCCCGCGACAATCAGCTCCGCGCCGTAGAGCTACCGCCCCGGCCTGACATCAAGCTCGCGGGTTTTGGGCCCATCCTGATTTCCGGCAACCTCACTGGCAGGACGCCCCGCCATCGGACATCCCGTGGGATGGTCATGCGGGAGGTTTACAAATGAGATATATCTCATTATTGAGAATATTCTCATTTATGTAGTCTACGGCATGGCAGGCCGCGCGGTGAGGGCTTTCCTCTGGATGAGACGGCCAGCGCGGAGTGAACCCTTGGGGTGAAGCGGGATGATGACTTCAGGTAGCGACACACGACAGGGGCAAGACCGTAGGTCCGCCGGGACCTGCCGAACTCTTGCGGTTCTGGCAGTGTCGATTGCGCTGGTCAGCTGCGATGCGCGCTCGGAGAACAGCAGCACGACCACCGACAGTTTCACCACGGCAGCCTCACCCGCTGCACCGACCACCAGCGATGTGGACCTTCCCCGCGTCGAAGGCACACCGAACATCGTGATCATCATGGCGGACGACCTTGGATGGAATGATGTCGGCTATCATGGAAGCGAGATCCGCACGCCCACGCTGGACAGGCTTGCCGCTGAAGGTGTCGTGCTTGACCGGTTCTACGCACAGCCCACATGCAGCCCGACCCGGGCAGCGCTGATGACGGGCAAGTCTCCCCTGCGCCTGGGCATTGCCGCACCGCTCTCCAAGAACAATCCCACCGGCCTGCCGATCGAGGAAGTCACTCTCGCAGAACGCCTCAAGGACCGCGGATATCAGACGGCACTTGTCGGCAAGTGGCATCTGGGAGCGCGGCATGCGGACTATCTGCCGAACGCGCGCGGGTTTGATCACTTCTTTGGTCACACGACAGGCGGCGTGGGTTTCTGGGACAAGGTTCATGGCGGCGGATACGATCTCCAGCGCAATGGCAAAACGGTGCGTGATGACGGCTACCTGACGCATCTGCTGGCGGATGAGGCCGTTGACGTCATTCAGGGACGCAACCCTGAGCAGCCTCTGTTTCTCTTTGCCTCCTTCAATGCGCCGCATCTGCCCAACGAAGCGCCGGAGCCTGCAATCGACGCCTACAAAGACATGGAAGACGAAAGACGCCGCATCCATGCCGCAATGGTCAGCGAGCTGGATGCCGCGGTCGGCCGTCTCGTCAGCACACTTGAGAGCGAAGGCATGCTGGACAACACCCTGATCTGGTTCATGAGTGACAATGGCGGTCTGGTGAATGTGGACATTGTGAACTGGCTGCCGGACTGGATGCTCGCTATCGCGCTGGGATGGCGTTTTGATGTTGAACCGTCGGACCGTTTTGTCGAATTTGCCCGGGTCAATCACACGCGGTCAGGGTCAGACAACACGCCCCTCAAAGGTGGCAAAAGCTCCCTGTGGGAAGGCGGGATGCGGGTCCCCTCCCTCGTCTACTGGCCGGGAGTTCTGTCGCCGGGCAAGTCTGAACAGATGGTTGCAGTCCAGGACGTGCTGCCCACCGTGCTGGAGGTATCCGATACCCCTGCGAACAGCGATGATCTGGACGGGCGCTCGGTCTGGCCGGCACTCGCCGGGGGGGCAACCCTGCCCGCAAATGATGTCATCGCGCCTTCCGGCCCCAAGCCGCTCAGCGCTGCCATCTACCGCTATCCGTGGAAACTGATCGAGACCTCCGACGGCGACACGATGCTGTTCAATGTGGAAGCCGATCCAGGCGAAACCACCGACTTGGCGGCGGACCGGCAGGATATCGCCGCATCACTCCTTGCCGCCCTGCGGGCATTTCCACGCGGCGAGAATGTAGCCCTGCCGCTTCAGGATGTGGTTGAGGACCCGGACTTCTTCGGTGGTGAGGAAGACCGCACCCCTTGGGCTGAAGCGGTGCTGACGGACTGAGCTTGTTTCTACGCACAGGAGGACCACGTCATGCATATGAAGGCCAACAAACTCTCTCACCTGTCAAAGGTGCTTCTGGTTGTTCTGCTCGGGTTTGCCGCAAGCGCAGATTCCGGTCTGGCGGATGAGGCGCGCGACGGGACAATCGAGTTCACTGCCTCCGTGTGGGCGGACAACTGGTTTGCGTTCTATGTGAACGGCGAGCTTGTCGGCGAAGACTCTGTGCCGGTTACGGACATCCGCTCGTTCAACTCAGACACCTTCACCTTCCGTGCGACCTACCCGTTCACCATTGCGGTTGTTACCCGCGACTACATCGAGAATGACAGTGGCCTTGAATATATCGGTTCGTTCTTCGGCCTGTTCCCGGTAAGCGACAGTTTCACGTTCTTCCAGCAGATCGGCGATGGCGGTTTCATTGCGCAGGTCACCGAAAGTGCCAC
>JANQMQ010000698.1 GCA_028279995.1 Candidatus Phaeomarinibacter sp.
TCAAGAACGGCAACACGATGAAGATCTCGTTCGGGTATCGCGGGCAGCGCATTGATGCACCGGTCTCCCTGACAGGGTTCACGGCAGCCTATGATGCGATTACGGCCCGCAAGCCGGTCGCGACTGAGCCATCGCTCGCACCAACGATAGCTCAGTAACGCACAAATTGCCTAGGCCAAGGCGCGTGGCAGGGCGGAACGGCTAATCGGCTGAGGAGGAGCCGAAAGGGACAGACCTGTCTGCCGACACCATTGAGCAGACAAAAAGCGTGACGGCGAATGACACCATGCCGACACCGACGAGCGCGAGATAAGCGATATTTCCTGTATCCATCGGATCAACTCCCTTTGGCGCATACCCCCGTATGCGCATCCGTGACAGATACAAATGCTAGGTGGACGCGAAGCCGGGTTGCGTTGATCTAGATCAGTCGCCGGTCGCTAGTCGGCCTTTGAAGGTGCGACCAACGCGCGCAGCCAGGACAGAAACGAGTTGTCCCGCAGGAAGTAGCGCTCAAGTTTCGACATTTCGGCCTCCAGCGCCTCCGGGTCGGCATAGAGGTCCTGCCGCTTTCGGATGTCGCGCTCAGGGTCTAGCTCACGGACCACACGGGCCGGATTGCCGGCTGCAATCACATTGGCGGGAATAGATTTGGACACGACTGAGCCGGCACCGATCACCGAGTTCTCGCCGATGGTGACACCCTTGCAGACCTTCACGCCGTAGCCGAGCCAGACATTCTTCTCCAGGACGATCGGCTTGTGGGCATCCTGTTCGCTGGTGCGGTCATATACGTGATGCCAGTCCGAGTCGGAGATATAGACCTCGCCGGCGATCATCGTGTTGTCGCCGATGGTGACGTGTTCTGACGACAGAATGCGGGTCCCCGGACTAATCAGCACATAGTCACCCATATCAATCCGGCCTTCGCGGTCGGCACTTGTCCAGACGGTGAAGGTAATGGGGTAGGCGGGTGTCGTCCGCAGCGTGGCGCATCTGCCCAGGGAGATGTTCGGACCGTACAGGCTCACATATTTTGGGTGGCCTGCATCCAGATGCGGTCCCACGGACTCAAACTGTGGCTCCAGAAAATGTCTTGCCCACGCGCGCTGATAGCGGAGGTGCAGTTGCTTCACCCAGAAGGGGCGGTGGTCTTTACGCACGGGTTTGTCCCTTGTTGTTGTGAAGCGTGGTCCCAATATCTGCGCACATTAGCCCATTCCCGGAAATGCTGCTAAATACGCAGCGAACTCATTTCCCCACTGATTACGCGGATTATCATGACCTCAGTAGATACGCTTTTTCGGCCGTTCAAGCTCGGCAATCTCTCGCTTTCCAACCGCATCGTCATGGCTCCCATGACGCGCAGCCAGTCTCCCAACCAGATCCCGGGACAGAACGTGGCGGACTACTACCGCCGCCGTGCGGAAGCCGAAGTTGGCCTCATCATCACCGAAGGCACGACCGTGGATCATCCGGTCGCAAGCTTTGATACCAACGTTCCGGCGTTCCATGGCGAAGCCTCCCTTGCAGGCTGGGCGAACGTTGTGAAGGAAGTCCATTCCGTCGGCGGCAAGATCATGCCGCAGCTGTGGCATGTGGGCATGATGCGTAAGCCGGGCACGGGCCCGAACCCTGACCTGCCAAGTGCGGGCCCGTCCGGCCTGCTGAAGCCCGGCAAGCAGGTGGCCGAGCCGATGACGGAAAACGATGTCGCTGATCTCATCGCGGCATTTGCCAAGGGTGCTGCAGACGCACAGCGCATCGGGTTCGACGGCATCGAAATCCATGGTGCTCACGGCTACATCGTCGATCAGTTCTTCTGGGAAGGCACCAACGAGCGGACCGACGCCTTTGGTGGCAACCAGATCAAGCGGGCGCATCTGGGTGAAGAGATCGTCAAGGCCTGCCGCGCGGCCACCGGCCCGGACTTCCCGATCATCCTGCGGTTCTCCCAGTGGAAGCAGCAGGACTATGACGCGCGGTTGGCTCCGACGCAGGACGAACTTGCAGCCTTCCTGGAGCCCCTGACCGCTGCTGGCGTCGACATCTTCCATTGCTCCACCCGCCGCTTCTGGGAGCCCGAGTTCGAAGGCTCAACCCTGAACCTGGCCGGCTGGACAAAGAAACTGACCGGCAAGCCGACGATCTCTGTCGGCAGCGTCAGCCTCAACGAAGAATTCATTGCAACCTTCGCCGGCATGGATGCTGCCAATGATGAAGGCCATATGGATGATCTTCTGGAACGCATGGAAGCGGACGAGTTTGACCTCATTGCCGTAGGCCGCGCTCTCATCAGCGACCATGAATGGGCGGCGAAGATTCACAAGGGCCAGTTCGACAATCTGAACCCGTTCACCAAGGAAGCACTCGCAACTCTGTACTAGGGACCGCTTGACGGAGCGCCGTCGGTCCGACATTTTGCGGGGAGGCATGGCGACATGCCTCCCCGTCCGCGGAAAGGGCTGCGCCCGTCCACGATCAGAATTGATCCAGCATCGATTTCCTTGCCTGACTGGCGGACACAGGCAAATGACCCGAAGGGGAATCGTATGCCATCAGACCAGCCAATCCATTCGCACGACCATTTCCATGGCCGCCTGAACCTTGAGCAGCAGAAGCGCCGCGCCAAGGAACTTCTTAAGAGCATCCAAGCAGGCGAACCTGATGCGCTGACGCGCCTGGCTGCACACCTCGAGTGTGAGGCAGACACAGCCAAGCTCGCAGATGCCCAACTTGTTCTTGCCCGGGAAAATGGCTTTGCCAGCTGGCCCAAGCTCAAACTTCACTGTGACGTGCTGGCGGAAAAACACCGGCAGGCTGAAGCGGGGACACTTCCTGTTCTGGACGCCCCGGAGACGCTGCACATCAGATGCGGATCAGATATCCGGCGCACGCTCAAGATCGCCGGGTTCAAAGGCGATTTCCTTGAGTTCGCGGATCCATTCTGTCAGGGGCCGGTTCCCGCCGGATCCCGGGAGGTTTTGCTGGCCGCGCGCGCTGATTTCGTTTCGCGTGCTTACAGCATTGATCCAAAGGACGCGGAAGCCCGCCAGCAGAAGGAACATGCCGCACTCGCGGCAGCCTCGAGCCATGACCACGTGGTGCTCTGGTTTGAGCACGACAGCTACGACCAGCTGATCCTTGCATATCTGCTTGATCATTTTGCAAACGTAGCACGACCGACCAAGCTGGAACTGATCTGTGTGGATCAGGTGCCCGGTGTGCCGGGTTTCACCGGCCTAGGACAACTGGCGCCCGAGGTCCTTATCTGGTTGTGGGAGAACCACAGGCAACCGGTTTTGGAGGCTCATAGGAAACTGGGGCAGGAGGCGTGGGCCGCAATACGCAATCCTGATCCATACATCTTGCTCGCCCTGTCCAACACCTCGACGGACCCTGTCCCTCAGATGGGGCCCGCGCTCAGGCGGCATCTGCAGGAGCTTCCAGCGGCTCACACCGGCCTTTCGCTGACGCAGACACTGGTCCTGCAGATACTTGCAGATCGGGGTGCCATGCCAGCAGGACGGATCTTCGGGACCCTGGTTCGCGAATATGAGCCACTGCCGTTTCTGGGTGATCTGATGTTCTGGCATACGCTCGTCGATCTGCAGGACTGCGATCCTGCGCCACTTGACGTATCAGACACGCATTTGCCCTGGCCGGAGCGAATGGTTGACATCAGCGCCCACGGAGCCGATCTCCTGTCGGGCAAGCAGGACTTTATGCAGTCCTACGAGGGCAAAAGATGGGTTGGCGGCGTGTGCATTGATCCGCACAATGAAGGCTTGAAAACCTATCGGTGGGACCTGTCTGACGACGGGCAGCTGAGCATCACCTGACGGGGTGCATCACGTGGAACAACGGGAGCCACATGCTTCAACTGGAATTCGGCCCGGGCCATCAGGTCTGGCAATATCTTGAACGCGGCGTGCAGATCGTTATCGGTGTGTCCGCCATCAGTACCATCACGTTTCTGGGCGAAGTATGGGGGTCTGAAAGTGTTCCCTATGAGGCGGTTTTCATCGCGCTCTGGTGGCTTGGCTACGGCTTCATGATTGCCCTGATGCCCACACCCCTGTGCTGGGCGCTTGTACCGATCCTCGGGCAGCCGTCGGACAAGGACCCGAAACGGCGGAGCATTCTACAAGGCTGGGCGGTCTTCTCGTTGATCGCTCCGCTGGTCGTGTCGTTGTGGATGTTCATGTATGCGGCCGAGTACATGATCTTTCATCTGGCAGACGCGCAAGGCATCGACTATTCGCAGACGGACCTGTTTCAGCCGGACTATGAAGACAAACATGAAAACAACTCTGCCGGAGGAACGCCGTAGTGGCTCTCAAATCCATTGACCACATCATTGTATGTGTGAACGACCTTGAAGCTGCGACAAGGCAGTATGAGACCCTGCTGGGACGGTCTGTTTCATTGACTGGCACCCACCCGGACTACGGCACGGCAAACGCTCTTTTCCAACTGGGCAACACCTATATCGAGTTGCTGTCACCGGCTGGTGAAGGTGTATTTGCAGATACCCTTAAGGCACGTCTGGAAGAGAAGGGCGAGGGCCTGCTCGGAATTACTCTTGGTACCGATGATGCCGATGCAACGGCGGTGGCGTTTCAGGAGCATGGCCTCAATGCCTCAGCCCCGCAGCCGGGCGAAGGACACGCTGCAGAAGGTCAGGTGCGCCGGTGGCGCAATGTCTATCTGCCGCAGGAAGACGTGCTGGGCCTCTTCATGTTCACCATTGAACATGACCCGGACTCGGTTCTGAAATCCCTGGCCACGCCAATGGGCCCGGAGGACGCCACATTGCATGAAGTCGATCACGTGGTGGTCAACACGCCGGATGGCGACAAGGCCATATCCCTGTTTCGGGACGCCATGGGGATCAGGCTGGCGCTTGACCGGGATGCGAAGCAATGGGGTGCCCGGATGATGTTCTTCCGGCTCGGCGGCATCACGCTGGAAGTCATCCAGCGCTATGGCGATGACAAGACACCGCCGATGCCGACGGA
>JANQMQ010000187.1 GCA_028279995.1 Candidatus Phaeomarinibacter sp.
GTTCTCCTGGGGAACCAGAACCACGCGTCCCAGCACGGCCCCCTCGCGCAGATCATCAAGAGACTTGCTTGCCTGAGCCATGTCACGTTGCTCGACAGGGATGGGATCAACTTTGCCGGCCCGAACAAGCTCCATCATGTCCGATGCTTCCTGGGGAGAGCCAACGAATGAGCCGCCGATGGTGATGGCCCGCATAGGGAACATCGGGATCGGCATGGCGAACCCGCCACCAAACAGGCCGACAACCACGACCTGGCCGCCCTTGCGCACTACGGACGATGCAAAGGCGAGCGACGATTCCGATCCAACGAAGTCAATCGCCGCGTAGGCGCCGCCATCTGTGTCGGCAATCACCTGCTTGATGGCATCTTCATCTTTCGGATTGTAGACGGCGGCAGCGCCTGCCCCCTGAGCGGCCTGAAGCTTGCCTTCGTCCACATCAGCCGCCAGCGGCGCGGACGGGAGAAGCGCACGGGCAAACTGGATGCCCATCATGCCAACCCCGCCACAGCCGACGATCACGACCTTGTCGTCCGGACCCGGTTCACCGATGCGCTTGATGGCTGAATAAGCAGTGAGCCCGGAACACATGTAAGTAGCTGCAAGGCCCGGCGTGACGCCCTTACGGTCCAGGAGGTACTTTTGATCCGGTACCAGGACATGCGTGGCAAAGCCGCCGGCAACATTGATGCCGAGCTGACGCGGCCTGTTGCACAGATGCTCGTCGCCGCGTGCACAGGTAGCGCACTCACCGCAGCCGATCCAGGGATAGACGACATAATCATCGCCCGGCTTGATGCCTTCGACATCGGGCCCGACAGCCTCCACAACGCCTTCAATTTCATGACCCAGCGTGAACGGGAGCTTGCGACCACCCTTCACGTCCAGCTGATTGCCACCACCCATGTCAAAGTAACCGTCATGCAGATGGACGTCTGAATGGCAAACTCCGCAATGGGAGACTTTCACCAGTACTTCGCGGCCTTTCGGCTCAGGTGTCTCCGACGTGGTTTCTTCGAGCGCTTCGCCATAGGCGACAATGGATTGGCTTCTCATTGGACAAGTACCTTTGATATGTCAGTCTGATCTCAGGGGCGGTCTGGCGATCAGCCGATTGCCTGCTCAAACAGTTTCTCGAAATCGCCGGCTTCCAGAGGACGTGGATTTGTGAACGTGCTGACATCGGTCACCGCGTTCTCCACAATGCCCGGAGTGTCCATTGAGACGCCCATTTCGCCCAGATTTTTGGGAATGCCAATCCGCGCATTCAACGCTTCGATTTCATCGGCCAGATCAGCATTGGCTGCCAGACCCATCGCTTCGCGAATGCGGTCATACTTATCACCCACAAAGTCAGCGTTGTAGCGCAACACCGACGGCAGGATGACAGCATTCAAAGTGCCGTGGTGCAGCTTCAGCTCCTTGATGCGCCCACAGGCATGACTCATGGAATGGACAGCACCGAGGCCTTTGATGAATGCCATGGCGCCTTCACTTGCGGCCATCATCATGTTGTAGCGCGCGTCCTGATCCTGCCCGTCCGCAACGGCCTTTTCCAGATATCCCATCTTGAATGCACGGCGCAGGCCATCAAGGCCGACGGCTTCCGCAGGCGGGTTGTCTACTGGGGAAATCACGGCCTCGATGCAGTGCGTGATTGCGTCCATGCCGGTCGCAGCTGTCAGGCGTGCCGGCAGACCCAGCGTCAGCTCAGGATCGCACAGGGCAACCTTTGGGATCAGGTGCTGGCTTGCAAAAATCAGCTTGCGCCCATCTTTGGTGATGATCACCGAACCCACTGAGACTTCCGACCCGGTGCCCGCAGTGGTCGGCATTGCGATATGGGGTGCTGTTTCACCAATGAGACCGCCGCCACCTTCAATGGCCGCAAACTGGGTCAGGTCACCTTCATGTGTCGCAAGCAGGACGAGGCCTTTTGCCAGGTCCATGGACGATCCGCCACCAAGACTGATGACACCGTCACAACCGGCGTCCTTGTATTGGGCAAGAGCCTCAAGGGTTGCTTCTTCGGTCGGGTTTTCCGGTGTGCCGTCAAAAATCTCCGGTGAAAATTCGTTGCCCATGGCCTCACGGACTTTGTCGAGAATACCGACCGCGACAATGCCTTTGTCGGTCACGATCATCGGGCGCTTGATGCCAAGCTGTTTCATGGTGTCGGCCACCATGGAGCGCGAGCCGAAATCGATATGTGTTGTGTTGAGGTAGCTAAGCGTTGCCATGTGGTCGTTCCTTACTCCCTGAGCGCCATTGGATCTGCGCGTGCCGACAAGTTGTCAGTCATTCATTTGGCGGTACTTTGCCATCCCCCGCGCCTGGTCACAACATTTACCGGCGCAAATCAACGCCTTATTGATCCGCGTCACTCAGAAGCCGGGCAAGAGCGAGAAAGTCTGAGACGGTCAGGCGTTCCGCTCGCTCAGTTGGTTTGATGCCGGCTTTGTCACAGGCGGCCTCGGGATCCCGGAAAAGCTGCTTCAGGGACGCTCGCAGCATCTTGCGGCGTTGGCCGAATGCAGCCGCGGTGATCCTCTCAACGGCCTCCAGGGGCGGGTCGTCCGGGCCCATGGCACGTGGTGTCATATGGACAATGCTGGACATGACCTTGGGCGGCGGTGTGAAGGCACGGGGATCGACATCGAAAACCACGTGAGCATCTGTGCGCCACTGCGAGACCACGGACAGGCGGCCATATGTCTTGCTGCCGGGCGCTGCCACAATCCGTTCAGCCACTTCTTTCTGGAACATCAGCGTCATGGACACGAGCCAGGAAGGCCAGGGGTCAAGGCTGAGCCATTTGAGCAGTAGGGCAGTTGAGATGTTGTAGGGAAGGTTGGCAACAATGCGGGCAGGACCGTTGATGTAGTCGGCTTCATCCACGGACAGGGCATCCGCTTCGACAAGTTGCAGGCGGTTCGGGTAAGCGGCAGCCACATCTTGCAAGGCCGCTGAGGCGCGTTCGTCCCGCTCAACGGCGACAATCCGTGTCGCGCCTTCCATGAGCATGGC
Source organism: Candidatus Phaeomarinibacter sp. (assembly GCA_028279995.1). GTDB lineage: Bacteria > Pseudomonadota > Alphaproteobacteria > CGMCC-115125 > CGMCC-115125 > Pyruvatibacter. The sequence continues at coordinate 3,028 of JANQMQ010000187.1, forward strand.
GCGGGTCAGGCCGCCCGGCCCTGGGCCAACCTCGATCGTGTCATGTTCGGAAAGATCGCCCGCAGCCCGTGCGATGCGTCGCGTGAGGTTGAGGTCGAGAAGGAAGTGCTGGCCAAGCGACTTGCGCGCATCAAGTCCATGCTCGGCGATAACCTCGCGAAGCGGCGGCAGACCATCGTCACTCACGACCGCTCTCGCCGACGGTTGGCGGAACATAGATCGGCCAGTTTGAGTGCTTCTATGAAACTCTCAGGATTAGCTGTACCTGTGCCTGCGAT
>JANQMQ010000218.1 GCA_028279995.1 Candidatus Phaeomarinibacter sp.
TTGGGTGGTCCCATCGCCATTGGCAGCCGCCGGGCAGTCGACCGGGACATCAACATGGAAGAGGATATTGCGGCGCGGCTTGCAAACCTCGGCTTCAAGATGGATGACAACGCCTTCTGGCAGCTCGTCTATGAGACCGACAATCAGCACCCGAAAGCCGATCCCAATTTCACGATTCAATCCGAGGTCCAGGGTGGCAGGGAACCTGAAGCCACAGGTCAGTATCGCTTTGACCGGGATGGCCAGACCTGCACACCCCTGTCGATCTACATTCTCAATTTCGAAATACTGGACGAAGGGGCCCGCGTCGTCTGGCGGGGCCATGCAAAGAACACGACCCGCACCAATGCCCCTGTTGCAGACAAGGAGCGCATGACCGAGCGCCTCATCAGTGCCTTGCGGGGTGACCTGCGCCAGTCGCACAATCTGTCCGGCCGCGGCAAGGACTAACCGCGCGATGGTTGTCGCCCTTTATGCGTTTACCTGCGGGCATCTCACCATGCCCTTCAAGTCCTTTCTCGAAGGCGAGGAAGGCACGCTCAAGGTTCCGGTTCCTGCCTATCTGGTCGTGCATGAAAAAGGGTCCGTGCTGTTCGACACGGGCCTCAATCCGCACGCTGCCCACCAAGACAGCCGGTATCGGGATCAGGTCCACAAGTCGCACACATTCCATGTGACCGACCACGAGCTGCTGCCCGCGCGATTTGACGAAGCAGGGCTCGACCTGTCCTCCGTCACCCACCTGGTGAACTCGCACCTGCATTTCGACCATGCCGGCGGCAACCAGCTGGCACCCGATGTTCCGGTGATCGTGCAGAAGCGGGAACTGGATCATGCCCGCGAAGCCGGTGCGCCCTTCGGCTATGTGGCGGAAGACTTCGAGACCGGCCAGTCCTTCAACATGATCTCCGGCGAACACGACCTGTTCGGCGACGGCTCGGTTGTCTGCATTCCCACGCCCGGCCACACGCCGGGGCACCAGTCCCTGAAGGTTGCCACAGGCAAGGGAGACTTCGTGCTCGCAGGAGATGCCTGCTACCTGCGCCGCTCACTGGACAATCTCCATCTGCCCCGCTTTCGCCATGATGAAGAACAGATGCTGAAATCGCTGCACACATTGCGGGACCTCCAGCGACGTGGCGCCACCATTATGTATGGGCATGACCCGGAGTTCTGGGAAGGTGTGCCGCAGGCTCCCCTGCAACTGGCCTAGGCTTTCTCTGCAACATCCGCTTGCGCGTAGTCAGCAGATGCTTTGCCGACGGGTCCGGACAGCGCAAAGATGGTGAAGGCAACCATCGAACCGGCTGCCACCGTCAGATAGGCAGGGCCATATCCCCCGGCCAGATCATACACCACACCCACCAGCGCCGGCCCCGCGGCCACGCCAACAGTTCCAAACAACTGGCTCAGCGCAAAGATGCGTCCGTAGTCCCGCAATCCAAATGCCTCGCCCAGCAGCAACGGTTGCAGCATCAGGATGTTGCCCACGGTCACACCGAACAGCACCGACGACGCCATCAGCGCAACAACACCTTCCGCAAAGGCAAAGGCCGAGAGCCCCAGCGCCTGCAGCACCATGAAGGCCAGCGTGAACGCGCGTATGGAGAGGCGCGACAGCGCAACCCCGCCAAGTAAACGCCCCACGATGCTGGAGGCGGCAAGCACCGAGACCGCAAGCGCGGCGAGCGCTGCATCCTCGCGCCCGCTGACCAGCCGGAACTGATGTGAAAGCGCACCCACCTGAGACATCATCGCAAAGACATAGGCAGCGGTCACACCGATAAAAAAGCGTGACCGAACCGCAAAGGCCATGGGCACACCATCCGGCGGCCCTTCCTCTTCGCCGTCCTCAAGCGGCGGGTCTCCATCAATACGAAGCCCCATGCTTTGCGGACTGGGCCGCAGCACAAACAGCGCCGCCGGCACGACACCTATGAAGAACATGATCGCCAGCCAGTGACCCGCGACCGTCAGCCCCTGTGTCTGGATGATCCATGCCGACACAGGTGCAAACACGATCCCGCCAATGGAAAGGCCGGTAGAAGCGATCGACAGGGCAACGGCGCGCCGCCGCGCAAACCAGCGGGCAACCAGTGTCGTGCCCGGCACCAATGCACAGCCCGCATAGAGAACACCGAACACGGCATAGAAGAGGTAGAGCTGCCAGATCTCCGTAATGGATCCGACGAAGGCAAAGACCAGAGCGCCAAGCGCGCCGGATATCGCCACCACATAGCGCGCGTCATAAACCTCGATGAGCCGACCGACCGCCATGCCGGCAAAGCCGGACGCCAGAAAGAATGTCGCCGTCGCGCCGGATACTTCACTGACGTCAAAGCGCTGATCGCTGAAGGCGCCAAGCAGAACGGACAGGTTGTAGAAGCCGATCCCCGCCGTTGTGCTCATGGTCACGAACACGGCCGCGACCACCCACCAGCCATAGTAGACGTCGCGCAGATGCGCCACGATACGCCCGGGAAGTGAAAGCAGCTGCGACATGGACGCCTAGATTCCCGTGGAGGACCGGCCCTTCTTTCCTCCACCCTTCTTTCCGATGCGCAGGGCCTCGCGCTTGCGATCCATCTTGATGGCACGCCGGTGCGCCAGCGCCGCCGCAAACCCAAGCGCGCTTGCCGGGGCAATATACACAGCGCCGAAGGCTGCCCAGTCCACCCGGTCGAGCACACTGATCGCCACCAGGGTCGACAGCCCGACATTCCGCGTGCCGGTTTCAATGGCAACCGTAAAGGCCTGCGCCCGGGGGAGAAACAAGCTGGAAAAGAAATACCCGCCACCGGCGCTCAGGATAAACATCACCGCTGCCAGCGGCATCGATGATTCGATCCCCTCACTGAACGGCTGCCAGTCCTGAACTGCCAGGAGCACAACCATGCCGTAGAGCGCGAACTGGGCAATCTGCTGGGCGCGGTCAATGTTGCGCTGGACCCAGGCGGGATGCGTCGCACGCGCCCACATGCCGATTGCCACGGGCAGCAGCACCACCGCAAAAAGCTGCGTCAGCGTCGGCACCAGCGGAACGGAGACCGCGCCACCGGATGCCGCCCCGACGTCTGCAACCGAAAGGGCAAAAGCAAGCATGATCGGCAGCGTCAGAATGGCCAGGACGCTGGACATGGTGGTGAGCGAAATGGAGAGCGCCAGATCACCCCGACCGAGCAGCGTCAGCACATTTGAAAAGCCGCCACTGGGACACGCCGCCACAATGGCCAGCCCGACCGCCGTTGCCACCGGCAGCGGCACCAGCCAGAGAACGAGAATGGCGATGGCGGGAAACATCGTCAGTTGAACGGCGCTGCCGATCAGAAAACCCTTAGGAGCCGCAGCGAGATCACGAAAGTCCCGGCGCGTCAGTTCCATGCCGACCGTCACCATGACCCCGAAGAGCGCTGCAGGCAGAACGAATTCCTGCACAATGTCGAATGAGCCGCTCACGGAAATCAGGTCGCCTTTCAAGAGTGTGCCAGATGGACGGAGTGCGGAGCATCCGGCCGGGATCCGGCTGAAGGTGGGATGCCGGAAATCTGACCCGCGGACACTACCCACCGGCGCAACCTGTGGGAAGCCCCGTTTGGCAGGCAAGTCACATATCAAGAATGCACCCTCGCCTCCCGGCCATGAAGGACAGGTAAATGTCAGTCTGCGCCATACTCATGGCCGCATTGCGGCGAGGCCCGAGGGAAGCCTCTGATTGGCAGCTCCCGCGTGGTCGTACCCTGATTCTTCAAGTTAAAGTTATCAGGCACCAGCGCCTTGCCAGTGGCGCAAGGCACCACGAGCGCTGCGTCAACCGGGTGGTGCATCACCGCCGTCGCAAAAACCGCCCGCAGGCGCCTTGAGCCGGTGCAGGTAGCAGCGCACACTGACACAAACACACCGCCAGCCCTGCACCAGCCGGAGCCTCTCCCCCGTGTCCGAGTCCAACGAGCCCGCCGACGAACCAGACGCCTCCAATACAGGCGCTGAACGACGCCTGCATGAGCGTGAAAGCAGCACCGGGCCTCAGCCGATTGTCGATATGGGCTTCGGCCCGGTCGATATTCTCGACTGGTCGTTCGGCGGAGCGCGCCTCAAAGGATCCGGTGCGGCCCTGACCGTCGGAGAATTCGCCACCGGCCAGATTCACTTCGGCGATGCCGGTGGCACCTTCATCGCAGACGTCGTGCGCGTCGACCCGCCCTACTTCGACCCGCAGCAGACCCCCAACGAAATCAGCCTGCGCTGGCTTGATCTGCCGCCCGATGTTCTCGAGCAGATGATCGCCGCCACAGCTCCCTCCTCTTCGACATAACCAAACCAACACACCACGAGGAAACTTCCATGGCCTACACCACACTCGACATCCGCAAGGACGGCGCCGTTGACTGGGTAACCCTCAACCGCCCCGACGCGCTCAACTCCCTTGACCCGACGATGATCGACGAGCTGCTGGACTACTTCCACTCGCTCTACATGAACAACGCCGTGCGCGTCGTCGTTCTCAAGGGCGCCGGCCGCGCCTTCTGTGCCGGGCTGGACTTGAAGGATTCGTCCAACCGCTCCGACACCACCGCCATCCAAACCGGTCCCGCCGCGGGCCTCATGTCCCAGCGCCGCATTTCTGAAATCGTCATGCGCATGCGCAAGTGCCAGCAGCCGATCATTTCCCTTGTCCATGGCCCCGCCTGCGGCGGTGGCTTTGCCCTGGCGCTGGCGTCAGACATCCGCATCGCGGGAGAGAGCGCCAGAATGAATGCGGCCTTTATTCGCATCGGCCTGTCCGCCTGTGACATCGGCGTCTCCTACTTCCTGCCCCGCCTGGTCGGTGTGTCTGTGGCAAGCGAACTCATGCTTACCGGCCGCTTCATCAAGGCGGACCGGGCGCTCGCCACAGGCCTCGTCTCCGAAGTCGTGCCGGACGACAAACTCGAAGAGGCCGCGAAGCCCTATCTTGACGAGATGCTGACCACCGCCCCCCTTGGCCTGCGTCTCACCAAGGAATGCCTCAACATGAACATCGACGCAGGCTCCCTTGAGGCTGCCATTGCCATGGAAGACCGCAACCAGATCCTCACCGCCCAGACCCAGGACGTGAAGGAAGGCTTTGCGGCCTTTGTCGAGAAGCGGGCGCCCCAGTACCAGGACCGTTAGGTCCTGCTACCATCCGGAAGTATCAGGACCGGTAAGAATCCGCTAAACCTCTGTACCCGTTACGTAATTGCTGCAAAAATGCGGAGTCGATAGCCGCATTTTGCAGTGCAAAAAAGGCTCGACAGATGGCCCGTCATGGGTACACTGCGCGCCAATTCTAACAGTTTTGTCAGTAAGCGAGGGATGGCCCATGCCGACCTATAAAGCCCCTGTCGACGACTTCATGTTTCTGTTCCACGACCTCCTGAAGATTCAGGACCGTGACGATCTCCCCGGTTTCTCGGACCTCACCGAGGACATGACCCGCGCCATTCTCGAAGGCGGCGGCAAGTTCTGTGAGGAAGTCCTTCAGCCGATCAACCAGTCCGGTGACGCAGAAGGCGCCCACTTCGAAAACGGTGTGGTGCGCGTCCCCGAAGGCTTCAAGGAAGCCTACGACCAGTACTGCGAAAACGGCTGGAACCGCCTCGGCGCGCCGGAAAGCATGGGCGGCGCAGGCATGCCCTCCGTTGTGACCTTTGCCTTCACTGAAATGGGCATGGCGGCAAACCAGGCCTTCTCCATGTATCCGGGCCTTACCGGCGCCGCTTACAGCGCGCTGGCGGCTACCGGCGACGACTGGATGAAGGAACACGTGGTTCCCAAGATGGTGAGCGGCGAGTGGACCGGCACCATGTGCCTGACCGAGCCTCACTGTGGCACCGACCTCAAGCTCATGAAGACCAAGGCTGTTGAGCAGGAAGACGGCACCTACAAGCTGTCGGGCACCAAGATATTCATCTCCGGCGGCGACCACGACCTGACGGACAACATCGTCCACATGGTGATTGCCAAGATCCCCGATGAAAACGGCAAGCTGGCGGATGACCTCTCCACCGTGAACTTCTTCATGGTGCCCAAGGTCAATGTGGACCAGGAAACCGGTGCCCTTCAGGAGCGCAACGGCGTTTCCGTCGGCTCCATCGAAAAGAAGATGGGCATCAAGGCGCAGGCCACCTGCGTGCTCAACTTCGACGAAGCCAAGGCATACCGTCTTGGGCCGAAGCCGCAGCCGAAATCCGCGGACAGCGGCGACAAGCCCAAGTCCAAATCTTCCGGCATGGCCGGCATGTTCGGCATGATGAACGCCGCCCGCATGGGCGTGGGCATCCAGGGCATCGCTATCGGCGACGTCGCCTACCAGAACGGCGCCATCTACGCCAACGAGCGTCTCGCCGGTCGTGCACTCTCCGGGCCCAAGAACCCGGACGCCAATGCGGACCCGATCATCGTGCACCCGGATGTCCGCCGCATGCTGCTGGCATCCCGTTCCTTCGTGGAAGGCGCCCGCGCGCTGGCCATGTGGGTATCGCTGATGTTCACCGAGGCGCGCGCTGCCAAGGATGAAAAGACCCGCGAATTCGCTGAAGACATGGGCCAGCTGATGACGCCGATCATCAAGGGCTACTTCACCGACAAGGGCTTTGAAGCCGCCAACATGTCCATGCAGGTCTTCGGTGGTCACGGCTATGTGGCTGACCACGGCATGGAACAGTTCGTCCGCGATGCCCGCATCAACCAGGTCTATGAAGGCGCCAACGGCGTGCAGGCCCTGGACCTTGTGGGCCGCAAGATGACTGCCAAGGGTGGCCGTGCCCCCATGGCCTTCTTCGCCCATGTGCAGGAATTCATCGACGCCAATCAGGGCGACGCCAACCTGAAGCCGCTGCTTGATTCGCTTCAGGCCGGTCTCGGTGACCTTCAGCACGCCGCCCTGTGGCTGGCTGAAAATGCACCGAAGGACTTCGAGCAGGCAGGTGCTGCCTCTTACGATGTCATGACCATGTTCGGCATCGTGACGCTGGGCTTCATGTGGGCCCAGATGGCCAAGACGGCTCAGGCCAAGCTTGATGCCGGTGAGGGCGATCCGGAGTTCTACAAGCGCAAGCTGGTGCTCGCGAAGTTCTGGATGGAACGCGAAATGCCCATGACGGCCTCCCTCAAGGTGCGGTCTGCCGCTGGCGCAGAAACCCTCATGGAACTGGACGCCGCCAACTTCTAGGGGCGTCAGATACGATTTCCGCAGCGTCAGCT
>JANQMQ010000247.1 GCA_028279995.1 Candidatus Phaeomarinibacter sp.
TTCCCCGCCATGTGTCCCTGGATGCCAAAGGTTTTTCGGAGCAAAGGCCCGTGGGATCAACAGCACGAGCAGCGGCAACAGCGGGGACAAGAACAGAAGCGGCGCGCGGATACTGGACCAAAGACCGGACAGTAACTGCGCCGCCACACTGTCTAAGCCTGGTCGGGCCAGAGTCGCACTGGCAGCACCACCAAAGTCAAAACCGCTGGTCAGCGACCAGATGTAGTGCGGCCCGGCGACAAGGCCGAAAACCAGAACCGCAACCAGCATCTTCCAGGAGAAAAACACTCTCCGGTATCCCGATTGCAACAGCATGGCCATCACCAAAGCTGCAAGACCCGCGAAATAGGCCTGCTTGGACAATGCGCCTATCCCGACAGCGAGCCCGACAGCCGCATAGGCCAGAATACTCTGACCTGTCGTTCTTGCATCTCCGGCTCGCAGGAAGGCCAGTAATGTGAGCGGCGCTGCCAGGATCAGGAAGACCGTATGCGTAACGCCTTCATGCACATTCCAGGCGACCTGAAACAAAAGCAGGAGGCACAGTGTGGCCAGCACTGCCCAGCCGTCATGGGCAAGCACGCGGCGCGCTGCAAGGAAATACACGACGAAGGCTCCCCAAAGCACTGTGTATTTCACGATGAGTGTACTCAGTACACCGGGGCCGGTTACCTGGTGCACAAGCCACAAGGCCCAAGCGGGAAGGGGCGGATATTTGGGTGTCTGCCCCCAGTCGAACGTCTGTGCGTAGACGGTTTCCCCCACCCAATCGACGGCAATGACGTCCGAGAACGGCAGCCGCACCAGCATGTGAGCCAGCACATAGGCCGCCGCCCCCAGCACCACGACCGCAGTGACTCGCCATCCGTCGGGCCAGAAATTCAAGGTGCGGTCAATCATCGGCAAGGAGGCCAGACGGGCAGCAGGCGAATTGCGGGGCATAAATGTCCAGACGGCAGAGGCAAATTATGAACAACGGCACAAAGCTAGATTGTGACCAAATGGGACACAACCTCCCGCAAACTTGGGAAAAACAACGGCTTTAGCTTTATGCGTTCATTAGGACTTACTTACTACCATTAAACCAATTCACTGGTTTTTCTGGTTGGTGAGATGCCTTTACGCGGCAAAAAACAGTTTGGCAGAACGTCCCTGCTTTCTTCCTATGCAACCACCCTTGGTGCACAGATCGATCGCCGTCGCTCGGAATTGGCGCTGGTGGCCTCCTCTCCGGAAGCAGAGACTGCAAGCCGCGCATAAAGTGAGTTCCTGGCCAATATGAGCCATGAGCTGCGCACGCCGCTGAATGCCATTCTCGGTTTTTCGGAGATCATCCAGAACGGCCGTTTCGGGTCCGACGAGGAAAGCTGGGAGCGGTATCAGAACTACGCCGGCGATATCCATGAGGCGAGCACCCATCTGCTTCACGTCGTCAACGACATCCTTGATATGTCGCGCATTGAAAGCGGGCGGCTGGAGCTCGAATTTCAGGAAGTTGCGGTTTCGGATGTTCTGAGCGGTGTCAAAGCCATGTTAATCGACAGTGCGTCCCGCGCAGGACTGGAGCTGACAATTGACATCGAAGATGGCCTGCCACTTCTCGATGCAGATGAGCGCAGACTGAAACAGTCTTTGATCAATCTGGCCGGCAATGCCATCAAATTCACCGAAGGAAATGGCCGCGTCACCCTTGGTGCTCGCAAGGCAGGGCTCAGCGTGGCCCTGTATGTTGCTGACACCGGCGTTGGCATGACGCCATCGCAAATCGCAACGGCAATGCAGCCCTTCCGGCAGGTTGACGGGGGGCTTGCCCGCCAGCAGGAAGGCACAGGTCTTGGCCTGCCGCTGGCCAAGGCTTTTGCAGAGCTTCACGGCGCCTCGTTCGATATCTCAAGCACCCCAGGCACCGGCACCACCGCCCTTATTCGATTTCCCGTTCATCGCCTCAAGAAAACCACACCAGCTGCAACGGCAGCTGCCCTTGATTAAGACGAAGAAAGAGCCGTTCTCATGGCAGATACAGTCACACTCGACAGCGTCAAACTCAGCAAGCCCCGTCTGGCAGCAACTGTAGGCTTTCCCATTGGACGTATTGTCTCCGTCTCCGGCTCCCAGGCTGTTGTGGTGCTTGAAAGCGACGAAGGCGGCAAGGCAACACTTGGCACGCCGTCCATGGGCTCCCTTATCAGGATAAAGACCCGTGAAGGGGTCGTGATCGGCATAATTTCAGGTCTGAGTATTCCTGTACCCTCAAGCCGCGCCGACGAAGAAGAGCTGAGAATTCTCGAGATCGAAATGGTCGGTGAGATTACCGCGTCACATGACGCGCCCGGTGCACGCGTCTTCCGACGCGGGGTTTCCACCTTCCCGACACTGGGTTCAGAAGTTCACCTTGCCACCAGTGAAGATCTGGCAGTCATCTTCAATAGTGATGCCAAAGACATGGTCCGCATCGGCTCCATCCACCAGGACGCCGATATTCCCGCCCGTGTTCTTCCGGACGACCTTCTGGCAAAACACTTTGCCGTCGTCGGCACCACCGGCACCGGCAAGTCCTGCGCTGTATCCGTTATTCTCCGGGGAATGCTGCAGGAGCACAAAAACGCACATATCGTCGTGCTGGACCCGCACAATGAATACGCCCCGGCCTTCCAGGATTGCGCGGAGGTGATTGGGCCCGACTCCCTACAGCTTCCCTACTGGCTCCTCAATTTCGACGAACTGGCAGAAGTGCTTCTGGGCCGGGATTCCGGGCGGCGTGTCGAAATGGAAGTGCTGCGCGAGATTATTCCAATCGCCAAACAGAACTACCGTACCGGCGAAACATCAACGCTTGTCCGCAAGCCCCAGGCCAATGGTGGCGGCAACACGATTACCGTCGACACTCCAGTTCCCTACCGCATCTCCGACCTGATTCAGATGCTGGACACCATGATGGGCAAGCTGGACAAGCCGGAAAGCCTGGTGCCCTACAAGCGCCTGAAAGCCCGCATTGAGGCGGTGACGGTAGATGGCCGCTACAGCTTTATGTTTGGCAGCCTGACGGTGCGCGACATCATGAGCGATGTGATCGGCCGGATCTTCCGGGTGCCGGTTGCGGGTCACCCCATCACGGTGATGGACCTCTCCGGCGTCCCTGCAGAAATCCTGAATGTCGTGGTCTCCGTGGTCTGCCGTCTGGCATTTGATCTCGCACTCTGGAGTGACCGGCAGGTGCCGATCACGATTGTCTGCGAAGAAGCCCACAGGTATGTGCCTCGCGACAAAGCCTTGGGTTTTGAGCCGACAAAGCGGGCCATCTCCAAGATCGCCAAGGAAGGCCGCAAATATGGTGTGAGCCTGTGTGTCGTGTCCCAGCGCCCTGCCGAGATTGATCCCACAATCCTCTCTCAGACGAGCACGGTCTTTGCCATGCGTCTGACAAATCAGAAGGATCAGGAGATCGTACAGGCAGCCGTTTCAGATGCTGCAGTGAGCCTTCTGGAGTTCCTTCCTTCCATGGGAAATGGTGAAGCCATTGCCATCGGCGAAGGGGTACCTCTCCCCATGCGTGTACGGTTTGACCGCCTGCCGGAGGGATTTGCACCACGCTCAAGCGGCGCTTCCTTCTCGACCGGATGGCGAGAGGACCGCGGCAGTGTCGAGTTCATCGATGCTGTCATTGAACGCTGGCGAACTGCACGCGCCTAATCGGCGAAGCCAACCCGTTCAGTTTCTCCCACTTTCGCAGGCACACTGGCCGCTTAGGTCTTTGAATGCATTCCTTTACGCACGACCACAAATACAACCAAAGAGTGCATTCAGGAATCGTTATACAATTTATGCAATCTATGAGTGCAGTCTGAGCTTGCAGGGGCCACCCCTGAAAGCCCGGATCAGCCAGAGGGGACGCTGTGCTGATAGGAGGGCAATTCCATGAATTGGCTCAACGACATTCGCATTCGGACCAAGACCTTTGGAGGCTTCGGTCTGGTACTCACGCTTCTTGGCCTCATCGGCGGCGTTGCCATTTTTGAGTTGCTGCGTGGCAGCGACACCTTCCAGACCTACCGGGAGCTTGCACGTCAATCCAACGCGCTAACAGCCGTTGGAACCCACATGCGCGACACCCGTCTGGGTGTGAAGGATTTCATTATCCGCGGCGACGAAGAAAGCGCCCAACGCGTGCGTGCATCTCACAAGAAAGCCATAGCCGCAGCGGATCTTGCCATGGCATTGAATGCCGACCCGGCAATGGATGAACTGCTGCTGTCCATCGAAACCGACCTTGATGAATATGAGCTCGCGTTCGAGAAGGTGGTAGAACTAAGGGCTCATCGCGACGAATTGGTGAATTCCGGCCTCAACGAGATTGGTCCACAGATACGTCTGAAGCTCACCCGTATCATGGAAACAGCCGCACGCGACGGCGACAGCCAGGCCGCCTACCGCGCCGGGGTCACCCAGCAACATCTACTTCTCGCACGCTTCTATGTGCAGAAGTACCTTGTGGACAACGCGGAAAAGGACTTCGAGCGCGTGACCAAAGAGCTCGACGCCATGTCCAATGCAGCCAATGCCATGCTCGTTGAATTGCAAAACCCGCAGCGACGGCAACTCTCGCGTGAAGTGATGGAGGGTGCGGCTCGCTACGAGGAAATCTTCCTGCAGGTCCACGACACCATCGTCACCCGCAACACCATTATTGCCAACGAGTTGGATGCAGTTGGGCCGCAGATCATGAAAGCCGCAACAGACCTGGCCCTTGCCTCAACCACGGAGCAGGACCGGCTCGGCCCACTTGCCACGGCAACCATGCAGAATGCCGTGCTAGTAGTCATTGTTGCGGTCTTCATCGCCGTTGCGATTGCGGCAGCGGCCGCCTGGTTCATCGGCAACGGAATTGCCCGTCCCATCGGAGAAATCACCGGTGCCATGCGACGTCTGTCAGGAGGTGACAAGGACATAGACATTCCCGCCACCGGTCAAAAGGATGAAGTTGGCGAGATGGCGGAAGCGTTGTCTGTCTTCCGGCAGTCGATGATCGAAGCGGAGCGGCTACAGGCGGAACAGGCTGAATCCCAGGCAGCTCAGCTCAGGCGGGCAAAACAACTCGAAGAACTGACCGCAAGATTTGACGACACGGTCTCACAGGTCCTGCAAAGCGTGGCAGGTGCCGCAGAAGAGATGCAGGCAACGGCGGGGTCAATGTCTGAAATCGCCGGACAAACCCGCGGACAGGCCGCGACAGCCACCAGCGCCTCTACGGAAACCTCGGCCAATGTGCAAACTGTTGCATCCGCTGCCGAAGAGCTGAGTTCTTCGATCCGTGAGATCGCCCGACAGGTTGAGCAATCGTCCGGTGTCGCCGGGCGAGCAGTGAGTCAGGCGGACGAAACACAGGAAACCGTGCGCAAGCTTGCCAGGGCGGCGGATCGCATCGGTGAAGTGGTCAACCTCATCAGCGACATTGCAGAGCAGACCAACCTGCTCGCCTTGAATGCCACAATTGAGGCAGCGAGGGCCGGCGAAGCCGGCAAAGGCTTTGCCATCGTTGCTGCAGAAGTCAAAACTCTTGCAACGCAGACTGCCCGGGCAACAGATGAGATTGGTCAACACATCGGTGAAATTCAGACCGCTACCGGCGGGGCTGTCGAGGCAATCGAAGTCATTGCCAAGACGGTAGATGAGTTGAACGGCATATCGACATCAATCTCATCCGCGGTTGAAGAGCAATCAGCAGCCACAGGTGAGATTGCCCGCAATGTGCAGGAGGCTGCTGGCGGAACTGATGAAGTTTCCCGTTCACTGAGCGGCGTCAATGACGGAGCCGATGAGACCAGTCGGGCTGCATCACAAGTAGTCGATGCTGTCGGAGAGCTCACCGGACAGACGTCCAACCTGCGCCGTCAGGTGGACGAGTTCCTGGAAGGCGTAAAAGTCGCCTGACCTAAAAGGGCCATCAACCAAAAGAAGCCCGCTGGCCGAACATCAGCCAGCGGGCTTCTTCATTTATCGATCAACCTCAGCCTAACGGTAAAGCATGATGGGAACCATGCAGGACCGGATCATTTCCGTCGTTGTGGATCCGATGATGAGGTTTCGAATGCGTGAATGGCCATATGCGCCCATGATGAGAAGTCCGTATTCGCCGGCTTCCACCTCGGCCGCGATCACCTTCTCCGGCTGACCGGGCTTCACATCGCAGGTCGCGTCATAACCGGCATCCTTCAACTGGTCGCATGCCCCCTGAACCTGATCACGCGCTGTGGCATTGTCCGTTGCAACCATCAGAAGATGACAGGATATGCCCGCAAAGATCTGGCTGCGGATCATGTGATCAATCGCCTTTCCGACGCTGTCTCCGCCATCAAATGCAATCAGGATTTTGGACACCGGCTCGAACTTGCGCGAAGCCACCAGAACCGGGCGTTGGGTCGAACGCACCACCCGTTCCAGGTTTGACCCCAGATGCAGCTTGGCAAAGTCTGCAGCTTCACCGCGCTTGCCGACCACGATCATATGAGCGTCCACTTCCAGCTCCTGAACCGTCTCGGCCAGGTCGCCATAGCGCAGTGACGTCGTAACGTCAGATACACCCGCATCGGTAACGTGAGCTTTTGCATCTTCCAGCAGGGCCCGCCCGCGTTTCTGGGTGAGCTTGGCTTTCTGCGCATCCAGCTCCGCAAGTTCCTCGAGCAGGGCCGTACGCGCGCCTAGGCCGATGCTGCCGCTGAAATCAGCCGTTTCGGTGGCGCCTTCACGACGCCCCAGCACATGAAGCAACTCAACGCTGGCGTTTGCCCGCTTTGAAACCCAGGCAGCCGCATCGCACACACTGTGCGCATAGACGGAGCCGTCAATGAGAGTGATCGTTTTCAACATCGCGTCTAGTGGCCCATCACTTTTTCTAGAGCACCGGGTTCATCCTTGATGCTCAGTTTATCAACAATGGTTTCGCTCGCCTTGTTCATGCCAACCAGATCAACGTCTGCCCCTTCTCGGCGGAACTTGAGCACGACAGAGTCCAGCGCGGTCACACTTGAGATATCCCAGATGTGTGCCCGCGAAACATCAATGGTGACATGTTCCAGCACCTCCTTGAAATCAAAGGCGGCCAGAAAGTCTTCAACGGATGCAAAGAACACCTGGCCCTCCACTGTGTAGGTACGGGCCGTACCCTCAGCATTGATCTGCGATGTGACCCGGAATATCTGCGCGATCTTGCCTGCGAAGAAGATACCTGACAGCAGCACCCCGACAAGCACGCCAATGGCAAGGTTGTGGGTCGCCACAACAGTGATGACCGTTGCCAGCATCACAATGGAAGAACTGCGTGGATGAGTGCGCAGATTCTTGATGGAGGACCAGCTAAACGTGCCGATGGACACCATGATCATGATGGCCACCAGTGCTGCCATGGGGATCTGCTTCACCCAGTCGCCAAGCACGACAATCAGGAACAGCAGGAACACACCTGCGCAAAACGTCGACAACCGGCCACGGCCGCCTGACTTCACGTTGATCATCGACTGACCAATCATCGCACAGCCCGCCATACCTCCGATAAAGCCGGTCGCCGTATTGGCAACACCCTGGCCGATGCACTCTTGATTGCGGTCACTCTTGGTGTCTGTCAGATCATCGACAATCGACGCGGTCATCAGGGACTCGAGCAGGCCCACCGCCGCAACGGCGGCGGAATAGGGAAGGATGATCTGGAGTGTTTCCCATGTCAGGGGAATGTCGGGGATCAGGAAAACGGGCAGTGTGGAGGGCAACTCACCCATGTCACCCACATTGCGCAGATCAAACCCGAAGAACAGCGTGAGGGCCGTCAGCACGATGATACAGACCAACGGCGATGGAACTGCTGTGGTGATGCGCGGAAAGAGATAGATGATCGCAAGACCACCAGCCACCATCACATAGGTGAGCCAAGGCACACCGATGAGCTCCGGCAGTTGTGCCATGAAAATGAGAATGGCCAGCGCATTCACGAAGCCGGTCATCACCGACTGCGACACAAACCGCATGACCTGCCCCAGGCGCAGGAACCCGGCGGCGATCTGCAGCAGGCCGGCGAGCACCGTCGCCGCCAGCAGATACTGAAGCCCATGGTCCTTAACGAGGGTCACCATCAAGACGGCGGTCGCAGCCGTAGCAGCCGAGATCATGCCCGGACGGCCACCTACGATCGCTGTGATCACTGCGATGGAGAATGACGCATAGAGACCGACCTTGGGATCCACACCGGCAATGATCGAGAACGCAATGGCCTCAGGAATGAGGGCCAGGGCTACGACCAGCCCGGAAAGCAAATCACCACGAATGTTGCCCAGCCACTCGTGCTTGAGCCGCGGCCCAGAGAAATCAAACACCGTAAAAACCTCGCAGTAAGGCGGGAAATACTGGCCCTACCATGAGGCATGCCGACTATTGTGCGCCGCACAATACAGCAATCGAAAAGGTCCAGACCCGCCATAAGGGGGAACCAGTCATGCAAAAAGCCCAGTTTTTTATAGGGAAAACGCAGCACGTTTTCGGGCCGACAGAGCGAGCGGTGCATATCCGCGGCTGTCACAAATATGTTTTAATTCTGACAAAGAGGACGCCACGGCCATGACACTCGGTACCGCATGAAAAGGTTTTACCTCCCTGTCGCCCTCGGCGTGCTGGTCCTTGCCTTCTGGCTCAGAGCGGAAGTTCAGGAGATTGCTGCCGGCGTAGCTATCTTCCTCTTTGGCATGCTGATGCTGGAGGACGGCTTCAAGATTTTCAGCGGCGGCACTCTGGAACGGGTTCTTCAAAGAGCGACCGGCTCAGTCTCCCGCGCCCTTGCGTTTGGAGCAATCTCGACAACGATGCTTCAGTCGAGCTCGCTTGTCTCGGTCATCACAATCTCCTTTCTCAGCGCCGGCCTGATATCCCTCCTTGGCGGCATCGGCGTCATTTTTGGGGCGAACATCGGCACCACGACTGGTGCCTGGCTGGTTGCCGGGTTTGGTCTCAAGGTCAATATCGCCTCCTATGCCATGCCGATGCTGGCGGTCAGCATCATCCTTGTTTTCCAGAAATCGAAACCTGTTCAAGGCATCGGCTATGCGCTGGGCGGACTGGGTTTCCTCTTCCTTGGCATTCACCACATGAAGGAAGGCTTCGACGCTTTCCAGGATCAGATTGATCTGACACGTTTTGCCCTAAGCGGCATTGCCGGTCTCGTCATCTACACCCTGCTCGGCACCATCGCGACGGTGATCATGCAGTCCAGCCACGCAACCATGGCGC
>JANQMQ010000278.1 GCA_028279995.1 Candidatus Phaeomarinibacter sp.
TATGTATGCGTAGTCGAGATTGGAGAGCCCGTCGCCATACTCGGAATCGGGCAGGAAGAAATTCCAAAGGCCGGATTCCTTGGCTTTGGCCTTGGCGCCGTCGAGCAATTCGAGCTGGCGCGGGTGCCAGGTCCAGCGGTCTTCCTTCTCAGCATCAAGCGCTTCGAACTCTTCCATGATGGGGACAACGTTCTGCTCGATATGGGCCTGGACGGCATCCATCAGCGGACGCGCCTTCTCGGACATGGCGAGGTTGAAAAGGTCTGGATTGTGGGATTGCACTTGTGTTTCCTCCGAAAGTTTCTTGAGTTGAGTTTAGGTGAAAGCGAAATCGGGTTGGTCGCGCCCTTTCGCCGGCCGGGCTGCCATTGCAGGCGCCTCCAGAAGCCGGGTAAGACCACGTAGAAAAAGGAGGGGCATAGTGCGCCGACCCCAATGGCCGGTGCAATAGCTGATGACACTCTGATGGATGCGGGGTGGATTGACTTGCCGGCAAACACCATATGTTTATCCGCACACAGCATAGTGCCTGACCCATACACTCCGGCAGGGTGTCCGCTTCCCGCCGTAAAACCGCTGGTATGGTCAGGCTCAGGGACCAGAACGACCGAATGGATTCACTGACACAATTTGCTCTCGGCGCCGCAGTTTCTACGGTCTGTCTGGGCCGCACGCTTGGCCCGCGCAAGGCGGCGCTTCTGGGTGGCGTGCTCGGCACGGTACCGGACCTTGATGTCTTTCTGCCGTTCGACAACCCGGTTGATGCGTTTGTTCTGCATCGCGGGTGGACGCATTCGCTGTTTGTCCATGCGGTGGCAGCGCCGGTCATTGGTGAGCTTCTTGTGCGGACCATCAAGGGCCTTAGAGATCATCGTCCCCTCGTCTGGCTGACCGTTTTCCTGTGTTTCACGACCCATGCCCTCATCGATGCCATCACGGTTTACGGCACGCGGCTGTTCTGGCCGTTCTACCCTGACCCGGTTGGTGTGGGGTCTGTCTTCATCATTGACCCGCTCTACACCCTGCCGATAGTTGCCGTGGTGATCTGGGCACTGACCCGCGGACAATGGTCATCCTCTCTCCAGCGTGGCCTTTCGGCGGCGCTGGTGTTCACCACCGCCTATCTTGGGTTGAGCATGGTGCTGCAGGCGCATATCGAGAGCCGGGCGCAGGCTGTCTTTGTGGATGCGGGGATTAAGGCTGATCGGGTCTTCGCGATTGCGGCGCCGTTCAACACTGTGCTCTGGAAGGTGATCGGCCTCGAGGACGACCGTTACCACAATGTCTACCTGTCCCTCTTTGATGGCGAGAAGGATGTGAGGATCTACACCCATCCACGGCACCCGGAACTGGTAGCCGGCCTGGGTGATGTGGATGCTTTCAGGAAACTCGAGTGGTTCAGCCGAGGTTACTACCGGGCAGAACTCGAAGAAGGCCGTATTGTGGTCTCAGATCTGCGGATGGGTCTTACCCCGAGCTATGTCTTCAGATTTGCGCTGGCAGAACATGGCGAGGAAGCAGTGACCGTCATCCCACCTCAACCTGCCAGCCGCCGCACGGCTACGATTGGCCAGGACCTGGACTGGCTGGTTCAGCGCTTTTGGGGTGAGCCTGCCGTGCGGGCAGCGGAGGCCAATGCGCACCTGTGCGGCCAAACGACGGCTGTGTGTTGAGGCTGGGTTTGGTCCCGCAGTACCTTGGGTGTCCCGCTACTAGACACCCAACGCCGTCACCATCGGGCTAGCCCTTCATGCCATAGGCTTCGCGGAATTCCTTCATGCCCTGGGCCGTGTCCGCAACAATCTGCTTTACGACGGGGCTTTCATTGAGAAGCTCGAGAAGGTCAGCCGCCTCGGGCAGTTCCTTGGAAAGATCCCAGTCAAACACGATCTGGGCGACGCCTGCCGCCATGGGGTAAGAGTGCAGGAACACCATGTCCGCGTAGGTCATGTCTTTGCCTGCAAGATAGGGCGAGAACCGCCCGCGGCGTCTTACGGCCGCGCAGCCTTTTTCAAGGACAGGGCGAACGCTGTCTTTGACTTCCTGCGACACCGGACCCGTGCCGAAGAATGCTTCGCCGAAACAACGCCGGGCAGGAAGTTCCAGATACAGTTCGGAGAACTTGATCAGTTCACGGACGCGCGCGCGCTCGTAGGGGTCTGCAGGATAGAATGACGGTCCATCGACCGTATCTTCGATGTAGTCGAGAATCACACTGGTTTCGCTGAGATATCCATCCGGGGTTTCCAGCGCCGGGACTTTGCCCATCGCGCTCTTGGCGAGGAACTCTTCACTCGACCCGGAATAGACCCGGACATCTTCATACTCGGCACCCTTTTCCATCAAGGCCATCTTGACCATGTTGTAGTAATTGGAGGCGGGAAATCCGAGTAGCTTGAGCATGGTCAATGGGTCCTGATCCTGACGCCCGATGAGAGGCGGTGGTTGTGATTTGGCCGCATCCTATGACACGTCGCGCGTCAAAGGGAAAATACTCACCTGCCGGGCGACCGTTTCATCCAAGGGCGGTCTGAGCAATCATTTTCGCTGAGGCCGCCGCCAGCGGGTCGAGTGTGTCCCGACGCGCCCCGGCGCGGGCACGTGTGGCAATGTTCATGAGCATGCCGGCTGCCAGCTGAGCAAGGGATTCTGCCTCGGCCTCTGTGAGATGCGGCGTATGGTGTGCGATGCAAGTGGTCAGCGCGGCATCAAGGCTCTGCACAAAGCCGCCCACGGCTTTCCTGATCTGGGTATCGGATGTTACGTCGGCAATTGCTGTCGTGAAGGCAAGACATCCCTGTGATTGCCTCTTTGATCCGAAATAGGTGTCCAGTGCACCGTCGTAGAACCCAGCCAGCGCTGCCTGAAGATCCTTGCCGGTTTGCAGCGGTGGCAGGACTGCGGCGGCCATTTGTTCAGCGAAAGTCTCCAGACATAGTAGATACATGGCGGTCTTGTTGCCATAGGCGGCGTAAAGGCTCGGCCGTGTGAGACGCGTTGCGGCAGCGATGTCGTCCAGCGATGTGGCCGCGAACCCATTTGCCAGAAACAGCTTCAGAATGACCTGCAGAGTCTTCGCCTTGTCGAACTTGCGCGGGCGGCCACGGGGGGCGGGCTTTGTCATTTATATACCCTTTCGCATAAAAACATTGACGGACAGGTTTCTTCAGATATTAATAAGCGGAATGGTACATAAATAGAAGCCCTGCGGAGGGGGTGCGGGACATCTTTGGGGCCTGGCTTGCTTACGTCGTCGTGACCATGGGCATCAGCCT
>JANQMQ010000282.1 GCA_028279995.1 Candidatus Phaeomarinibacter sp.
CGGCAGCTGCGGCGGCGCGGTTTCTCGCCCACCGGCAGTACCTCTCTCCCCCTCAGGGTTGTTGTTTACGGCTGGGGTGTCCATGGCTCTCTCGCACCAAAGCGGCGTTCGCGTGAGGCATAGTCCGCCAGAGCCTCGCCCAGAACTTTGTCATCAAAGTCCGGCCACAGCGTATCTACAAATACCAGTTCAGCGTAGGCAGCCTGCCAGATCAGAAAGTTGGAGAGGCGCTTGTCGCCGCTGGTGCGGATGATCAGATCAGGATCCGGCAGATCGTGGGTATCCAGATAGTCTGCCACTGTGTCCGGTGTGATATCGTCTGGCTCGAGGTCACCGCGCTGGACAGCTTCGGCAATGCGTTGCGTGGCCCGGGTGATTTCGCTCTGGCCGCCATAGTTGAAGGCGATTGTCAGACGCAGACCGTCGTTCTGGGCAGTCAGGTCCTCGGCTTCGGCGATCATCCGGACGATGTCGTCGGCAAGACCCTCCCGCGATCCAATAATCCGGATACGGACATTATTCTTGTGCAGTTCAGCAAGATCACGGCGGATGTAGAGCCGCAGCAGACCCATCAGATCCTCGACCTCATCAGGTGGGCGGCGCCAGTTCTCCGTCGAAAACCCGAACAGCGTTAGATAGCGGATGCCGCGCTCGCCGACGGCGCGCACCATGCGCCGGACGGTTTCAACGCCCTGGCGGTGGCCCAACTTGCGCGGCAGGTGCCGTTTGGCCGCCCAGCGTCCATTGCCATCCATGATGATGGCCACGTGCTTGGGCAGGGCTGCATTTGCCGGTTCCGGCGCAGCCCATTCTTCAAGCGTCTGCTTTTCGGCAGAACTCTGGTCGGTCACGGATGGTGCTTCGGCTCGATGCATGAACAAAGGATATCAGGTCAGGAGTTTCGGGCGCGTTACCGGTGTGTGCCGGCACCCGCATGAAACAGCCAATCAGACCTGCATGATCTCCGCTTCCTTGGTGGCAAGGGCTGCATCCACATCAGCAACCGATTTGTCCGTCAGGGTCTGCACTTTTTCAGACAGCTTCTTGTTATCGTCCTTGCCGATGTCGCCATTCTTTTCGGCTTTTTTAAGATGGTCCATTGCGTCGCGCCGCACATTGCGGATGGCAACACGGGCGGCTTCCGCATATTTGCCCGCCACCTTGGTCAATTCGACACGACGCTCTTCGTTGAGTTCGGGGATCGCAACGCGCACAAGGGTGCCATCGGCCACAGGGTTAACGCCCAATCCGGCGTCGCGAATGGCTTTCTCAACCGGGCCAACCAAACCCTTATCCCAAACGGATACGGTGATCAGACGTGGCTCGGGCACAGAGACATTGCCGACCTGGTTGAGTGGTGTCTTGGCGCCATAGGCATCCACCATCACCGGATCGAGCAGGGACGCTGACGCACGCCCTGTGCGAAGACCGCCAAACTCGCTCATCAGGTTTTCAAGTGCGCCGTGCATGCGCAGCTCAATGTCATCAAGGTCTAAACCGGGTACCTCTTCGGCCATTCCTGTCTCCTTCTCGTTCGTGTTGTGCAGCCGCGCGCGGCGCGCGTCAGGCTGCTTCGTTCTCTACAATTGTCGCCCGGCCTTCCCCCATGAGCACCCGGCCGAACTCGCCGGTCTCATGAATGTTGAAGACCACGATGGGAATGTCATTGTCCCGGCACAGACTGATGGCGGACGCATCCATGACCTTGAGGTCATCTGCAAGCACCTGCATGTATCCCAGCCGTTCATACCGGGTCGCGTTGGGATCAAGTTTGGGGTCAGCAGTGTATACACCGTCGACCTGCG